>CAZJNP010000551.1:0-2553 GCA_964547355.1 uncultured Calditrichaceae bacterium | reverse complement strand
GGATAAACGGGATTGGCAGGATCGGTTATGTTCCGATTCTCTGACTATTTTTCAGATGATTTTTCGGATACACTCATGCTTTTCGTTTTTCTTCATTTTTTTCTCTAAAGTATAGTCGGAGTCCAACATCTTTACGAATAGCACCCAGGAATTTTTTTGCTTATAGGCCCTGTTTTTTTTCATTTTGGGCTGTTAAGAGATTTAATTGCGGTAATCCGATCGTACTTCCGGGTTACGCCAAAACTTTGTAACCAAATGGAAATCTGAGTATATTCAGTGACACAGGGGTATAATCGTGGAGGGGCTATTGGAAGCATTGAACACATTCACACTCAAAGCGCTGCTGGAACGCAGTTCCAAATATTTTCCTTTGAATGTCGCATTAACCAATCTAAAAGGCGAAAGTGTCACTTATGCGGTTTTTTACAATCGCGTTCAGGCGGTAAGCCAGTTCTTGCAAAAAAGAGGCATCTCCCCGGGAGACCGGGTCGCCATTTTGAGCGAAAACATGATTAACTGGCCCATCGCCTATTTTGCCGTTACTTCGATGGGCGCCGTGGTTGTGCCCATTCTGCCTGATTTTCATATCAACGAAATAAAACATATCATCCGACATGCGGAATGCAAAGCCGTATTCTGCTCCCAGCGTTTTTTGGACGAAATCACGGGCATGCAAACGGAGGATTTGCAAACCGTAATCCGGATGGATGATTTTAAACAAATAGGTAAGGAAGACAAAAAGGATATCTTAAAGGATATTCTGGAATGGGGCGAGGAGAGTCTGGAAAAGGTGAAGAAAACGGCCCAGCAGATTGTCTCCAAAAAGAAACCGCCACTGCAGGATGCTCCGGTTGAAGAGGATCTGGCCGCTATCATTTACACATCCGGCACCACCGGAAATTCCAAAGGCGTGATGCTTACGCATCGGAACATTGTTTTTGATGCGGTCAGCACCAGGAAGATCATCACACTGTCGCCGGAAGACCGGCTTCTGTCCATTCTTCCTTTGGCGCATACCTACGAATGCACCATCGGTTTGATCACGCCGCTCATGTATGGAGCGAGCATCACCTACCTTGATCGGCCGCCCACGCCCATGATTTTGGTTTCCGCTTTGGCAAAAGTAAAACCGACTGTCATGCTCAGCGTACCGTTGGTGATCGAAAAAATATTCAAAAAACGCATACAACCGGAATTTCAGAAAAATAAACTGATCGCGTTGTTTTATCATCGGATACCAATGGTTCGTAAAAGATTGCACCGTATAGCTGGCAAAAAACTGATGAAAACCTTTGGCGGCCGATTGCGTTTTTTTGGCATCGGCGGCGCAGCCCTTTCGCCCGAAGTGGAAGCGTTTTTACTGGATGCAAATTTTCCGTATGCAGTAGGTTACGGTTTAACCGAAACCGCGCCTTTGGTGGCCGCTATGGGACCGGATATGCATCGGTATCGTTCCACCGGACCGGCTCTGGAAGGTATAGAAATCAAAATCTATGAACCCAATCCCGAAACCGGTGAAGGCGAAATCCGGGTGCGGGGGGATAATGTGATGAAAGGGTATTTTAAGGACCCCGATCGCACCCGTGAGGTGATGACGGAAGACGGTTGGTTTAAAACAGGCGATCTGGGATATCTGGACCAAGACGGTTTTTTGTTTATTAAAGGAAGGCTTAAAAATGTCATCGTAGGACCCAGCGGGGAAAACATTTACCCGGAACAGATCGAGGCGGTACTCAATGAATTCGATTGCGTGCTGGAATCGCTGGTATATCAGGAGGATGGTAAGTTGATTGGCAAGGTTTATCTGGACCATGATGTGCTGGATGAGCGGTTTCATGTGAAGCATTTAACCGAGAAGGAAGTAAGGGAAAAAGTGCTGGAATTGTTGCAGGATATTCGGCACAGAGCGAACGAACGGTTGTCTTCTTTTTCGCGGTTACATCAACTGATCGAGCAAACCGAACCGTTCGAACGCACACCCACTCAAAAAATAAGACGCTTTTTATACATTAATGGTGTGCGCAAATAAACGGGCGTTTCAAAATACGCGAGGATTTGAGTTTTTAACAAAAACAACAATCATTGATGATTGAGGTTAATTCTCTGTAATGTATGCCTGGATTGCAAATATTGTTTTGTTGGTTCATTTTTGTTATGTGCTGTTTGTGGTTCTGGGGTTTGTTTACATCTGGGTGGGACGTTTTTTAGGCTGGCAGAGTATTCACAATTTCTGGTTTCGCTGGTTGCATATACTAGCCATGGGTATTGTGGCAGTGGAGACAATCCTGAGCATTTTTTGTCCCCTTACGGAATGGGAATCGCGCCTCCGGGTAGCTGCTGGACAAAGTCCTTACGCTCCGGAAGGGTTCATCGCCACCTGGCTGCAGCGTTTGCTGTACTACCATTGGCCGGGTTGGGTGTTTACTTTAATTTATCTGACATTCTTTATTTTAATCGTATTTACATTTCTGTATATCCCTCCCCGAAAAAAAAGAGCAAAACAATCTGATTGAAAAAAAAGATTCTCCAAAAACCGTTATGGAATGAATACAC
>CAZJNP010000550.1:0-2559 GCA_964547355.1 uncultured Calditrichaceae bacterium | reverse complement strand
TGCTTTAGGAATATGATTTACTCGTTTTCTTTAGCATATTCGTACAAATATAGTAAATCATAAGAAAAATTCAATCTAATTTTTGTGTGACAAATGTTACCAAACCAACCCGTCAATCTTTAATTGTCCGTTTATAATCATCTTAAATCGGCTAAATATTTTCTGCTAATATTTTTCCAGTCGTATTTTTCTTCCGCCACCCGGCGCAATTGTTGACGGTATTTCCCTTTCAATTTCAAAGCCTGCGGCGTTTTCGTAACAATGTCGTAAACCACCCGTTCTTCATCCGGACTGAGCTTCATAGCTTCCAGGGCATAATCGGGAAGGACTTCTTGTAATGAATCGATACTGGCCGCCATTCCGGCGAAATATGTACCGATCGGAAAACATCCCGAAGCAAGCGCTTCCAGAAAGACCAGTGGACCGGCTTCGGCCACAACCGACGGGAATATGGCCGTGTCCGCAGCCGGAAATAAAAAACGCAATTCCTTGTGACGCAAATATCCGGTAAAAATCACGCGGTCTCTGCTCATGAATCTTTGGGCCGAAATAAAATAATCATCCAAAGCATCGTTCTCTTTTAATCGGTCAAAGAAAAACCGGATTTCTTTAAAAGGGGCGTTCGGGCCGTTTTCCAATTCCCATCCCCATCGAACTATATTTTCCACCAGATTTCGTGCGCCGTTCTGCAATGCCCAAATAAAAACTTCCATGGCTTCCCGCAGAGGCCCGTGGCCCACAATAATTAACCGCGTCTCAGGCTGCTCCTTTAAAATCAACGGAAGCGCCGCTAAAACCAGATGAATTCCCTTGCTGGCAATTAACCGGCCGACAAACAACAGTATGGATTCTTTTTCCCAATGAATGTTCAACAGTTTTTCCGGCGCGTCTTGATCGACCTGTTTTCCATCGTAAACACTTGTCTTTTTGATCAACTCTTTAAGTTCGTCAAGAGACATATTATCCTTCAGTTCTTCGAGCAATTGTTGGGATTGGGTGGTAGATTTTCCCTGAGACGACGCATCCAACATTTGGCACAGCCGTTCCATGCTGTCCCTCCTGTTGCCCCGATCCAGCAACCGGAAAAGGGAGGTATCCACCCCAAGGTTCAGCGTGCGCATCTTCTCATCCAGATTCGGAATTTGAGGGAAAAGCGCATTCACCCGCTGGCGAATCTCCTGCCCGATCACAAAAATGAGCGAAGCGGCAGAAAATGCCTGTAAAGCAAAATTAAAAAAACGGGTGTCTTTTTTAACCGCGTACTCAATAGCGCTGCCGTGGGGCATCACCGCAAACGGAATCCCGATCTTTTCACTTACGCGCTGCGCCACCACAGACATCAGCACCGCATGGTTAGCGTGCAGGACCTTCAACTCGTACTCTTGCGCAATCCACAAAACCACCTTTACGTTCCGTTCTAAGTAATTCTCAATAGTCTGATCATCCAGTTCCGTCATGGAACGCACGTCGCGGAATTCCTCATACTTATCCCACACATAAACGGGTAGCGTTTCGCCAATCCATGGTTTATGCATGATACACTTGCCTGGATATGGCGTTTCCCGTTTCAGGAGTTGTTTTTTTTGCCCGTCTGCGTCGTAATAATACGCTTCGGAAATAAAATCGTATTCATCAGGATGATTTTCCTGACAGATAAGATGAACGGTTTCTCCGTTTTTACACAGGGCCTGGATGATCGAGCGCGTCCAAAGATTGCTGCCCGAACCTTCCAATAGATAGCCATGAAGAATGCCAATCATTCAATTTCTCCGTCCAACCGTTTAAAAATTCCTATCTAAAGTTAGTTTCTTGATGTTTTTTGTCATACTCGTTGTTCGTAATAAAAGAAAAACTCTTTAACGGAAATAACCCTGTGTGGGGTTCATCCCTGAATATTCAAACTGTTTAAAATAAAAATAAAAGCAGAGAAAATGTGAACATGCTCTGTGCCGGAATCAATCCGCCTTCTTCTCGGTGCACTACCTGGCGCAGTCCGCTGAAAGGTTCATATTTATAGCAAATCTGAAGGCCGGCAGAAGCAAAGATATTCACGTTCATTCCCAGGATTAAATCCAGATAAGCGGATACTTCATTAGAGCTCGCTTTACCATAATCTGAAGGATAAATCCCAATAAAAGAAATACCGGATTCCAATCCGTAAACAATGGAAAGCGGTTTGGAATAATCCGTATGCGTCAAGTGCAGGCCAAACCGATTATACAAAATGTCGTCGTAATAGTACTCCGGCGTGGTGGCGTTGGTTTCATAGAACCTCCATGTCCTTCCGCCGGTGTAGGCAAACGTAAACGTATTGGGTAAGTAATACGTCTCGTTTGTGGTTCGAAATGTAGCGCCTAAAGAATATGTGGCGTCAATATTGAACAGCACCAGTCCGGCTTTTAAACCGAAGCGTTTAAAATGCATTTGTCGTTGGGAAGTATGCGCGAGCTGCCCGCGATATTTTTTATTTTTAAAATATCCATACGTAACTCCGGACATAAAGCCTACACCGGCGCTAAAAATCGGCACGACGGTAAACGCCACCGCACATCCCAGATC
>CAZJNP010000549.1:0-2577 GCA_964547355.1 uncultured Calditrichaceae bacterium | reverse complement strand
CCTTCATGGGCAAGACCTTCTTTCAGGGCGACGGCAACTTTTTGTTCGTCTTCAATAACTAAGATGCGCATGTGTTTTCCCTCGTCGAGCTAATAATAAAAAAAAATTCAATTTAAAAAATATAAATTTTCCTTAAAAATTTGTCAGAGAAGGAGAGAATTGCTACGGGAATGAAAAGAATTTTGCCCCCGACGTTCCTTCGGGAAACTCTGTTTCTGAGGAGATGTACATTTCGCTTAATACGACCCAAAGGATTTCTTTGAACTGTATTGAATTTTTATGTAAAATTTCAAATCGTTAAATGAAAGAAAAAAATGACCGTACCCGTAATTTCAAAGTATCTGCAACCGGAAGTCCTGACCAAAATTTCTAATTTGCAGCTGGTAGCCAAACTGGTGGTGGAAGGATTTTTAACCGGATTACACAAGAGCCCGTTTCATGGGTTCAGCGTGGAGTTTTCCCAGCATCGGTCCTACAATCCTGGCGACAGTCTGCGTTTTGTGGACTGGAAGGTGCTGGCCAGAACCGATCGGTATTACATCAAACAATTTGAGCAAGAGACGAATCTCCGCTCATATCTACTGCTGGATGTTTCCCGTTCCATGCTGTATGGAAGCGGTAACATCACCAAGGCGCAGTATTCCCATCATCTGGCGGCAGCCATCATCTATTTGCTTATGCTGCAACGCGATGCCACCGGACTGGTGCTGTTCGATCAAAAGATTCAGAAGATATTACCGACCAGATCTGTTTTATCCTATTTGTCCGTTTTGTTACAGGCCATCGATGGTGCAGCGTATGGCGAAGACACCGATGTGGGACAGGCCTTACACAGCATCGCCGACCGTTTTCGTCGCAGAGGGCTGATCATTCTCATTTCCGATTTGCTGGACACGCCGGAAAATATTCTTTCCGGGTTAAAACATTTTCGCCACGAGAACCATGAAGTGCTTGTTTTCCATATCATCGATCCGCAGGAAAAAGAATTCAATTACAGCGGGGAAGTGATTTTTAAGGATCTGGAAAGCGGGCAGCAAATCAAAACCCATCCCGGGTATATCCGGCAGGAGTACCGGCATTTATTTGAAAAGTTCCAGAAAAGATTCCAGCTGGAATGTAGTAATAACCGAATCAGTTACCAGTTGCTGACTACGGATACGCCCTATCATATTGGGTTGACAGAGTTTTTATTAAAGAGGAAAAAGCTGTTATAATGGAAGAAATCCGTTTAACGCAGCTCGTGCAATGCGCGGGTTGAGCCAGCAAAATTGATCCAGAGGTGCTGGACAAGATTATACCCGATCTGCCGCCGGATGTGGATGTTAATCTGCTGGTGGGAAATCACAGCGCGGATGACGCCGCGGTTTACCGCTTACGGGACGACCTGGCGTTAATCCATACCGTGGATTTTTTTACGCCGGTTGTGGATGATCCTTTTTTGTTTGGCGTGATTGCTGTAGCCAATTCCCTCAGCGATGTGTATGCCATGGGGGGAAAACCTATACTGGCACTGAACGTCATTGGTTTCCATCAGGGCAAAGTGAAACCTCCTGTAGTCAGATCCATCCTGGAAGGCGGAAAGACAAAAGCGACCGAAGCGGGCTGCATTATTGCCGGCGGCCATTCCATTCAGGATCAGGAGATGAAGTACGGGTTGGCCGTTACCGGTGTGGTGCATCCGGAGCACGTGTGGCGTAACGATACCGTGCAGGAGGGTGACGTTATTGTTCTCACCAAACCGCTGGGTACCGGTGCCATTTCCACAGCGCTGAAGCACGAACAGGCGCAGAAAGAAGACCTTGAGGAAATTATTGCCAGTATGGCACTCTTAAATTCCAGACCGGTGGAAATTTTGCAGTCTGGTGAATATGACGTACACGCCTGCACCGATGTGACCGGTTTTGGACTTTCCGGCCATTTACTGGAAATGTTGTCGTCAAATGCATTTGACGTACAACTGCGGTTAAAGGCCTTACCGGTATTCCGGAATATCGAACGCTATCTCACCAATCCGGCTTTTTTGCCGGGTGGATTTTATAACAACCGCTTTTATGCCGCTCCCAGGATTGCAAGCAAAAAGCCGCTGGAAGAGCCGGAATATAATATTTTGTTTGATCCACAGACCAGCGGCGGACTGTTAATCAGTTTGAATGAAAAGGAGGCACAGCGTTTCCTTGCCGCTTTGGAAAATTCGGATTATCCCTATCAGGCGGTTATCATCGGAAAAGTGCAAAAGGGAAGGGGTCGGATTTTACTGCTTGAGGAATGAATCCGGTAACGGGTAACATCTGTGGATGTGCCGGCAAGGAAGAGCAAACAAAAGGAACCGGCATCCGACATGAAAAAGCCGTGAAAAGAATTGCTGGTGTTCCTTATACTTTTCTCATTTAAACGCCGGGCGCTTGGTGTAAAAAAAATTACTTCATTACGGTTTACTAAATACTATTCGCTTTCTTTTTATCCTGGCTATGTTGCATCGAATAGGCATCCTTGGTTAACTTAACAGTTACGAAAATTAAAATAGGCCTGCGATTTTTTGGGGCGACAGGTTCGGATTGTATTGCCGTTTTTCACGGC
>CAZJNP010000548.1:0-2582 GCA_964547355.1 uncultured Calditrichaceae bacterium | reverse complement strand
GATTACGCTTAATGTGACCATGGCGCGATTAATAGAAGATAAAACCTTTAATAAATGGCTAAAAAATCATTTGGGAGACCGAGCGATCGTTTTGAAAAAATTTCCCTGGTCCCGGGCAGAGAAAAATATTCTTTCAAAATTGAGATAATTGTTTAATTCCGTTATATTTGTTATATATCTGAGATTGAGAGGGAAAAGGTGGACCGGGGAAATAGAATAATACCGCATGAATATGTAGTATTCGGGCTTTCAAAGACCAAATCGCCCACAGAGGTAACGCTCCGCTCTTCGGAATGGGCCATCATTACGCAAATTGACGGTCAAAAAAGCATTCTGGAAATCGCCCAGGTTTTAGCCATGACGCTGGATGAAGCGTTTGATCTTTTTAACGGATTGTATCAAAAAGGGTTGATCGATATTGTTTCGACTCAAAAGATAAAGGAAACCTGTGTCCCCGAAGAATTCTTTGATCGTCTTCAGACGGAATTGACTCAAATTATAGGTCCGGTAGCTCCTTTTGTCATTGAGGATGTTTTATGGAATATGGATAGCAAAAAAGAGGCATTGCCGATCACACGTTTGCCGGAATTAATCGAAACCATCAGCGAGGAAATTCCGGATGATAAAAAGAAACTGGTTTTTCAGCAACAAATGTTAACTTTAATGAAAGAGTATAAGCAAAAATGAAATTTGTCAGTTTGCGATGGAAAATAAGCGTTCTGATGTTGGTTTCCAATATCATTATAGCTCTTTTTTTGATTTTTTTCATGCGCTATCAGGTGTACAGAAATCTGGGAAAAGAACTCATTGAAAAAGGGAAAATCATCTCTCAGGGATTTGCTTTGTTTGCTACCGAACAAATTGATGCTCAGGATAAAATTGCGTTACGGCAACTGGTTTCAAATATTACCGATTATGAGTTTATCGAATTTATTATCATTCAGGGTAGTGATTCCACCGTTTTGGCCGATACATACAATGGTAATGTACCTGAAATATTATTAAATGAACCGTTTCCAGCAGACGAAGAGGTGATCAGACCGAAACTAATCTCCTTCGGCGAGGAAGAAACGAGTGTATATGAAATCTGGACTCCGGTGGAAGAGGGGTACCTGGGGTACGTAAGAGTTGGGGTTAAGCAGGATTATGTTCTGCAGCGAGTGCGCGAAACGGCATTTCGAGTAATCGGGATTATTGTATTAGCGGTTGTTGTTTTATGGGTAGTGGTCATTATTATAATTACGAAAAAAATAATCAATCCTATTACGTATCTGACCAAAAAAGCCGATGATATCAGTCAGGGGAAATTGGATGAGGAAATCTATCTGGTAACACATGATGAAATAGAGAAATTGGGGCAGGCGCTGGAAAGATTGCGCGAGAGCGTTAAAATTGCTTTGGGTCGATTGAAGAAACATCAAAGTATGCAAATTTAAATTAACGCGGGGAAATAAAGATGGTACAAACCAGGAAATTAAAGGATGGTAGCCGCCAGATCATATTAAACGGGAAACAATATGATGCGATCACAAAAATTCTATCTGAACTGGCCACCAAGACCAAGGCTTCGGCAATCCTGTTTGCCGATATGAGCGGGCAGTTAATTAGCCAGCGTGGCAACACAGAAGATATGAATACCACCGTACTGTCGGCTCTGGCAGCCAGTGATTTTGCGGCCACCTCCGAAATGGCAAAACTGGTCGGAGAAGAAGCCAAGTTTAAACTGCTGTTCCATGAAGGCGAAAAGCGCAACGTTTACCTGTCTAATGTGGGCGACGATTTCTTTCTGGTTGTGGTTTTTGATGTGAGCGTTACGCTGGGATTGATTCGTATTTATACCAAAAAAGCAATTGAAGATCTGAATCAGGCCCTATCGGAAGACCAGGAAGAACATGAAGAAAATATCATTGATTCGGATTTCAGCACCTTGCTGGGTGATGCTCTGGACGATACATTTAAATAGAACGGTGAACTAATTAAAAGGCGAGGAATAGGATGTTTATCAATTGGGCCTTACAAGAGATAAACCTGAAGATTGTTTATTACGGTCCCGGAATGAGCGGGAAAACTACAAATTTGGAGTACATTCATTCAAAATTAGACCCTTCGTTAAAGGGGGACCTGGTCTCATTAAAAACGAAAGAGGACCGTACGATCTTTTTTGATTTTATGCAGATTGAAGTGGGCAGGATTAAAGGGAAAAAGCCAAAATTCAACCTTTACACAGTTCCCGGTCAGGTGTATTATGCCTCCAGCCGGAAAGTAATTTTAAACGGTGTGGACGGTATTGTTTTTGTTGCGGACTCCCAACCGCACCGAATGGAAGCCAACATCGAAACCCTGCTCGATCTGGAAAGCAATTTAAAAGAAGACAACCATTCGCTGGAAAATTTTCCCTGGGTAATCCAATACAATAAGCGCGATTTGCCAGGTGTAGAATCCGTGGAAGAACTGCAAAAACGATTGAACTTTTTTAACGTGCCGTATTTTGAAGCCGTTGCCGTGCGTGGCGATGGCGTTTTTGATACCCTTAAGGCGGTCATCAATGCCGTTGTTAAAAATGTTCAAAACCAGCTTTAAAT
>CAZJNP010000547.1:0-2584 GCA_964547355.1 uncultured Calditrichaceae bacterium | reverse complement strand
GGTACGGTGGTCAACAGGCTCAAAGAAAACATCATCCACGATTCCCGGTTAATTACTCCTACCACAGACGGAGCCATTGGCATTTTTTATGATAAAAATCATTCGTTACTGGCTTCGGCAATCCTGACCGGTCCGCGTAAATATAATCTTAGGTTAAACATCTATCCCGGACTGATTCAGTGGAAAATTTTTAAACCCGGCGCCTATCTTGCTTTTGGAGAATGGGACGGATTCTCGGCCGGAGTCACATTTGCTCACTGTCCGGTGGGTATTTTTGGCGGTAAGAGTCAATAGAACCACGCAGAGTGCTAATTAGTCACGAAGTTACGCGATGGTATTTAATTGTATTTTAATTTACCTCAGCGACCCTTTGCGTCTTCTTTTGCGGTTCTTCGCGTTTATTTTTTACGCAGAGTAGACCAAGTAGTCGCAAAGTTTCGCTAAGATTTTAGTAAAAATGTTTTTCCCTTCATCTTTGGGATTCTCTGTGTCATATTTTGCAGAGCTTTGTGTTATTCTTACTAAATAAAAAAAGGCTCCCGATTGGGAGCCTTTAGGGGTTTATTCCTTCAGAGAGTTTATTTGTCCTTATCGTCGTCCACTACTTCATAATCGGCGTCTTCCACTTTGGCCTCTTCACCGGCAGCAGATCCCGTTTCCGCCTGAGCCGCATCGGGGCCGGCCTGACTCTGGGCTCCGGCCTGCGCCTGCGGTCCCGCCTGAGCGTACAGCTTCTGAGCCACTTCGTTCCAGGCCTGGTTTACATTCTCGATAGCCGACTTCATCTCGCCCACATCAGAGCCTTTCATGGCTTCTTTCAGTCTGCCGAGCGCAGTGTCTATTTTCGCTTTGTCATCCGGTTCGATCTTATCCTTCATCTCATTCAACTGTTTCTCAGTCTGGTAGATGATGGTATCGGCCTGGTTTCTGGTTTCGATCTCCTCTTTCTTGCGTTTGTCCTCGGCCGCATGCGCCTGAGCTTCCTTACGCATCTGTTCGATTTCCTGCTCAGTTAAACCGCTGGAAGCCTCGATGCGGATGGACTGCTCTTTGCCGGTGGCTTTGTCTTTCGCCGACACATGTAGAATACCGTTCGCGTCCACGTCAAAAGTTACTTCGATTTGCGGAATGCCACGCGGTGCGGGCGGAATACCGTCCAGGACAAATTTACCCAGGGTACGATTGTCCTTGGCCAACGGTCGTTCGCCTTGCAGCACGTGGATTTCTACGGTCGTCTGATTGTCCGCAGCCGTGGAGAAGATTTCGGTTTTCTTGGTTGGAATGGTAGTATTCGCTTCAATCAATTTGGTGGCTACGCCGCCCAGAGTCTCAATGCCCAACGACAGAGGAATCACGTCCAGCAACAGAACGTCTTTAACCTCGCCGGTTAAAACGGCACCCTGAATGGCCGCACCAATCGCCACCACTTCGTCCGGATTTACGCCTTTGTGCGGTTCTTTTCCGAAAAACTCACGCACCAGTTCCTGAACGCGCGGAATTCTGGTAGAACCGCCCACCAGGATCACCTCGTCGATATCCGACGTGCTCAACCCGGCGTCTTTCAAGGCTAACCGGCATGGCTCCATCGTCTTCTGGAGTAAATCATCCACCAACTGCTCGAATTTAGAGCGGGACAATGTCAGATTCAGATGCTTCGGTCCGGATTCCGTAGCCGTTATAAAAGGCAGATTGATTTCCGTTTCCATGGCCGAAGATAATTCGATTTTGGCTTTTTCCGCCGCTTCTTTCAAACGCTGCAAGGCCATGGGGTCTTTGCGTAAATCCACGCCTTCCTGCTTCATGAACTCATCCGCCATCCAATCGATCACACGCTGATCAAAGTCGTCACCGCCCAGGTGTGTGTCGCCATTGGTGGACTTCACTTCGAATACGCCGTCGCCGATTTCCAGAATGGAAATATCGAACGTTCCACCGCCCAGGTCAAATACGGCAATTTTTTCGTCCTTTTTCTTGTCCAGACCGTACGCCAGAGAAGCGGCCGTCGGTTCGTTAATAATGCGCTTTACTTCCAATCCGGCGATCTTACCGGCGTCTTTAGTGGCCTGACGCTGCGCGTCGTTAAAATAGGCCGGTACGGTAATCACCGCTTCGGTAACCTTTTCTCCCAGGTAATCTTCCGCGGTTTGTTTCATTTTTTGAAGAATCATGGCCGAAATTTCAGGCGGAGAATAAGCCTTATCTCCGATGCGCACCATGACCACATCATTATTTCCTTTTTCGATTTTATAGGGTACTTCTTTCATTTCGTTGCTTACTTCGCTGAAAAAACGCCCCATAAATCGTTTAATTGAAAAAATCGTATTTTCAGGATTGGTGACTGCCTGACGTTTAGCTGCCGCACCAACCAGACGCTCGCCTTTTTTGGTGAACGCTACCACAGATGGTGTGGTGCGCGCGCCTTCGGAATTCGGAATAACTACCGGTTCTCCGCCCTCCATGACCGCCACGACCGAGTTTGTTGTACCCAGGTCAATTCCTATGATTTTTCCCATGTTTATTTCCTCCTTTCAAATATTTATTTTCAAATTTAATAAATTCTCTTGCTTTGTCCACTTGCAAGCAT
>CAZJNP010000546.1:0-2585 GCA_964547355.1 uncultured Calditrichaceae bacterium | reverse complement strand
CATCTACATCGTCTGGTCAGATCAGCGCAACGGCGAAGACAACACCGACATCTTTTTGATCAAATCCACCGACCAGGGAGAAACCTGGGGCGACATGGTCAAGGTAAACACGGACACCGGTCGGGCGCACCAGTTTTTCCCCTGGGCCACCATCGATCCGGCCACGGGTTATCTGTATATCGTTTTTTACGACCGCCGCAATCACAGCGGGGATACCACCGATGTTTATGTGGCAAAATCCACCGACGGCGGCGCCTCGTTTGTGGATTACCGTGTGAGTATGTTTCCTTTTGTGCCGGAAGAGGAATATTTTTTTGGCGATTATCTCGGTATTGCGGCTTTAAACGGAAAGATTTATCCGGTTTGGACGCGCCTGGATCACGATCAATCGACCATCTGGATTGCTTTGCTGGAAGATCCGGTGCCGGTAAACGTGCGGGAACGAAAGGAGCTAAAGCCCTCGGAATTCTTCTTACAACCTAATTATCCCAATCCGTTTAACGGACAAACGGTGATTCGCTTTAGCGTCCCTTCGGGAAAAGGGGAGATTCCCGTACAATTAACCCTTTATAATACTCACGGGCAAAAGGTCAGGGAACTGGTCAACGGTCTTTTCCCGGGCGGGGAATACAAGGTAACGCTGGAAGGAAAATCCCTGGCCGCCGGTATGTATTTTTACGAATTAAAAGCCGGTCGTTTTCGGCAGGTGCGCAAACTGGTGTATGTGCCCTGAAACGCCGCGGCTTTTTATTTTTTTGGGTTTCAGCCGCCGGCATTTTTGAGCATAGGAACGCACCGTGGACAAATACCCCAGATAGGCGGTTACTTTTTCCATTAGGGATTTGCAGAATAAAAACAGGGCAATGTTTTTAACGGAAAAGTCCGGCAAAGGCTTTAAATGAAAAGAAAACGGTCAGGAACAGAATCAGGCCGCTTACCAGACTGCCCATCATCACGGTATTGTTATAGCGGCTGAGCGCAAGAAAAGGAATTTGGTTAACCGTCTGCCAGAATCCGCACAGCCATCCGGCATCCACCAAGAGGTAAAATCCGAAGGTGTGAAAAAGAGGATCCAGCAGATAGAAAAGCAGACCAAAAACCACATAACCCAGCATGGTCCACCGATATTCACCCGGAATAGAATGATCAATAAAATCAACACCAGATTGTGAACCGCCCAAAATGGTGTTAATCCGATCGATGATCATCCCCATGGCAAAACCCAATGCGATTTTCCAGGGAGAGTCTTCGGAGGCAAGGATTTTAATTCACGCGGCTAATAATTCCAGATCAAACATAAAATGTCCTCGGATTAAAGTTGGAGCAAAATATTTTGAAAGATTACGAACTTAAACACAGGCTTTAAGGCACATGTCGGCTGAAAAACATCTTTAATTTTGAAAAGGGAGCAATATCTTATTTGGTTTTGATTTATAATAAAAAAATAAAAAAGTTAAGGGGAATTGCAAAGCAATTAGGATAAAATATTCAAAAGAGGCCTAAGTGCTAATTTTATAAAAATATTTGAAAAAATTTGTTTTTGTAAAAATCACTATCTAACTTAGTGTTGCATCAAGTGTGGCAGGGTTTTGTGAGTGTTAATGGTTTTCCAAAACAACTGCCATATGGTTTATTATTTTCAGGAGTTTTTATCATGTCAGAACGTGTTACCGGTACGGTCAAATGGTTTAACGCACAGAAAGGCTACGGCTTTATTACGCTTTCCGATGAGAGCGGTGATGTGTTTATTCATTACTCTGAAATTCAGGGTTCAGGATACCGTTCCCTGGAAGAAGGCCAGAAGGTCGAATTTGAGGTGGTCCAGGGTGAAAAAGGTCCGGTCGCCACAAAATTGACCTCCGCTGAATAATTCGGCGCACATTCTATATATTCTTTGGTAAGTGTTCGAAAAATATTTAAGATTCGTTTGATTCCTTGCTTCCTTCCCGATCGCTTTCGAAATTTGCAGCACCAATGAATGATTATGGGGATACAAGCGTGTCCAAAGAAAATGTAGAATAGAAACGGCCGTTTCTGTTTTACTGCGGTTGCGGCCGTTTCAATGTTTTTCGCACGATTCTTTTTTATTCTTCAAAAGGGTGTCCCTTGCGCCGGAAATCCGGCTGATAGTAGGCCGGGGCGTCCATCTGTTGGACAAATCCCTTTTCCAGCCCAAAACGCACCAGCGCCTGATAGGCCCTGGCATATTCCGAATAACGAATGCCTCTGCTGAGCAAGGGATCGTCTTTTGCTTTATGCGCCGGGAAATACTGACTCATCAAGCTCACCGTTACCTGTGGCGAGACTTCCTGCGCCAGCCATTGTAAAGACGCTTCGCTCCCGGCCAGGTCGTTTGGCAAAATTAAATGACGGACGATGAGGCCACGAACGGCAATTCCATTGCGATCTATTTTTAGTGTGCCCACCTGACGAAACATCTCTTTAATTGCTGTCCTGGCATGCCGGGTGTAATTTTTTGCTTTTGAATATTTCCAAGCGCTTTCGTCGTCAGCGTATTTAATATCCGGCAGATAGATATCCACAATACCGTCCAGCAGCTTCAGCACCTCAAGGGCATCATACGC
>CAZJNP010000545.1:0-2586 GCA_964547355.1 uncultured Calditrichaceae bacterium | reverse complement strand
GCTAAGCACGATTTGATGAATTCGATTTACTCAATTAATCAACTAAATAAAAGAAAAATTTAGCGATGTCTTATTATATTATGGAGGTGTTGTATTATGAAGAAGTTACTACTTAGTATGTTGTTTGTTTTTCTGATGTCCAATTTGTTAATGGCGCAGGCAACCTATGTGGGTTCGACTACTTGTGCCACTTGCCATTCAGACAAGTATAATGATTGGAAGGATTCCGGGCACCCATACAAATTTTCGGTGATCGCGAATAATGAGGTGCCGACCTACCCGGACTTTGTAATCAATTTTCAGGATACCTGGATGGATAGCCTCGGCAGTGCAGCGCATACATGGGATCAGATTGCCGGCGTGATTGGTGGGTTTGGCTGGAAAGCTCGCTTTGTGGGAACGGATGGTATTATCGTGGGTACGGCCAGCAGTTCGATTGATCCGGGTTCAGGCCATAATCAGTTTAATTTTTTTGGTGGTGAGGCCCATGGCTGGGTGGATTATCATAAAAGTGATGAAAATAAATACTACAATTACAGCTGTTTTAAATGTCATACCACTGGTGCAGATACGTCTGGTACATGGTTGGCAAACGTTGACAATCTTGGAACATTTACGGAAGGTGGTATCGGTTGTGAGGCCTGCCACGGTCCCGGAAGTGAACATGCATCTTCTCCTTCCACATCCAATATAGACAGGGTTTATGAATTCGCACATCTGGATAATGTCTATGGCGGTTTGGTCTATGCAGAAGGAGATACGGTAAGGCCGGATGAAGCAGGTAACGATGTGAACTTTCTGTGCGGCACGTGCCACAATCGCAGCTATACGGCTCCGATAGATTCTAAGGGCGGTTTTATTAAGCATCATGAGCAATGGGATGAATTTCTTACCACAAAGCATTATGAACAGGGATTTACCTGTATCACCTGCCATGATCCACATAAACGGGTTCTCTGGGGGGGCGACGGAATTAAAATCACCTGTGAAACATGCCATTCTAAGGAAAGCGGATTTAAGAACCACAACGAAAACGCAGATTGTATTGATTGCCACATGCCTTTTGCGGCAAAATCGGGTACCACTCGTGGACACAGCGGACATAAGGGAGATGTACGGTCCCATCTGTTCACAATTATTCCGGATACGCTATCCATTTTTAACGAAACTGGTAGCGCGGTGCGTAATGATGAGCAGCGGAAAGCTGGGTTAAATCCCGGTTTTTCCTGCCTGGGCTGCCATAATGATGATCCAAATGACGCCATTCCGGATATGACACTGGCGCAGGCGGCGGCGGCGGCTAAAGATATGCACGAGGCAACGGGAATTTCTTCGGAGACTTCGCCGCTCCCCACTGAATTCTCACTGAAACAAAATTACCCCAATCCGTTTAATCCGTCGACAATTATTCCTTTTGCCGTTAAGAATCAGGGCAGAGTTACACTGGCTGTTTATGATATCACTGGCAAAAAGCTGCGCGTTTTGGTTGACGAAGTTAAAGCTCCTGGAAATTATGAAGTTACGTTTAATGCATCTGATTTATCAGGGGGTATATATATCGTCCATATGAAGAGCGGCACTTATTCTTCAACTAAAAAACTTGTTCTCGTAAAATAGGGTCATATGACACAAACTACAAGTAAGAAGAAGAAAGCAATAAATAGAATTAACAGGAAACTCCACTTTATGTGGAGTTTCTTTTTTAGAATATATATTGAAACGTTTATGTTAATGTAATGATGTACTAAATTATGAGTAATTTAAATCGAAGAAAGTTCATCAATTTTCTATTAGGCTTCAGCATTACAGGGTGGTTGGGCAGTGTTTTATATCCCATCATCTCATACATGAAACCGCCGAAAAAAACGGAAACTATTGTGGGGACGGTAAAAGCCGGCAAAGTGAGCGAATTTCCGTTGAACAGCGGCAAGATTATCCGTTATGGTCGGAAACCGGTTATAGTAATTCATAAACCGGATGGAGAATTTGTAGCACTTACCGCCACATGTACTCATCTAGATTGTATTGTTCAATATCGAAAGGATAAAAAGCAAATCTGGTGCGCCTGCCATAATGGGCTTTATGATTTGAACGGCAGAAATATTTCCGGCCCTCCTCCAAAACCGTTAACAAAAATGCTTGTTAGAAAAATTAATGATGAAATTTTAATATCCGGCCAAAAAGAATTAAGTTAACATGCCAAAGATAACAGATAAAAAATTGTTTAAATGGGTAGACGAACGATACAATTTACAGTCGTTTCTGGATTTTATTGAGCACAAACGGGTACCGATACACCGCCACTCTGTATGGTACTATATGGGCGGGGTCTCATTATTTCTTTTCATAGTCCAGGTAGCCACCGGAAGTTTGTTGTTGTTTTATTACCAGCCAGGAGCAAACCATTCCTATGAAAGCGTTCGTTTTATCATGACGCAGGTAAATTTCGGCTGGTTGATCCGTTCCGTCCACAGTTGGTCAGCCAATTTATTAATGTTTTTCCTCTTTCTTCATATGTTTAGTGTCTTTTTTTCAGGAGCTTTTCGTAAACCTCGGGAATTAACATGGGTTAGTGGGTTTTTGCTG
>CAZJNP010000544.1:0-2590 GCA_964547355.1 uncultured Calditrichaceae bacterium | reverse complement strand
GTATTATCTTGTTCGATTGAATAAAATGAGTGTCAGAGGTGTAAAAATAGATAATTTTAATCATAAAAAATTTTGAAGTGTTTAACCGTGCGTTAATTGTAGTAACATTAAATGTAAAAGGGAAAAAACATGGAAACCACAAGTCTTTTTAGCCGCCCGGAAATCATTTGGTTCGCAATAGGTCTTGTGCTCATCATCGCGGAACTGGGAATTCCCGGACTGATCATCATCTTTTTTGGGATTGGCGCCTGGGTTACCGCACTGGTCTGCCTGGTGGCGCCGCTGGGCTTAAACGCGCAGCTTTTAGTGTTTCTGATCGCCTCAGTGCTTTCTCTGATCGTTTTGCGGCGTTCGCTTAATAAGCTTTTTCATCGTAAAGAAAGCTTAGAGGCAGAAACGTTAAGCGATGAGTTTATAGGAAAAATCGGCGAGGCCCAAACCGACCTGCATCCGGAACGTCCGGGAAAAGTGGCATTTAAAGGAACCGTATGGGAAGCGTTGACCACCGCCCCCGTAAAGAAGGGGGAACGTGTGCGTATTACCGGCAAGGATAGCATTACGTTAAAAGTGGAACCGACAGATAAAAATAACAATGAATCTTCCCGGAAGTGAACGAACTGCTTGGGATACATTCAATAATTATGCATATCAAGCCAGTTTTTTATCATAAAATTAATCGCAAGGAGAAAAAGAAATGAACACATTTTCTGTAATTTTTTTCGGACTGATTGTTTTTTTAGTGTTTATGTTGTTTTACATGGTAAAAATCGTGCCGCAGCGATCGGCCTTTATCATTGAGCGGCTCGGCAAATACCACAAGACGCTCCAGGCAGGACTGCATATTATCATTCCTTTTCTGGACAAGGTGGCCTATAAACACACCTTAAAGGAGCAGGCCATCGATGTGGCTTCTCAAATCTGCATTACCCGAGACAATATCGCCGTTGAAGTGGACGGCATCTTGTATTTACAGGTGATCGATCCGGTAAAGGCGTCGTACGGAATTGATAATTATCGCTTCGCCTCGATTCAGATCGCACAGACCACCATGCGTAGCGTGATTGGTCGGCTGGAACTGGACAAAACCTTCGAAGAGAGGGAGACTATCAATACTTCCATTGTGGAGGCGGTAGATAAGGCAAGCGAGCCCTGGGGTGTAAAAATCACCCGCTACGAGGTAAAAAACATCACGCCGCCCCAGAGCATTAAAGACGCCATGGAAAAGCAGATGCGGGCCGAGCGCGAGAAGCGGGCCACCATTGCCGAGTCCGAAGGCGAAAAACAGGCTAAGATCAATGTGGCGGAAGGTGAGAAACAGGAGTTAATCAAACGCTCCGAAGGTGAAAAGCAGCGTAAAATTAACGAGGCGGAAGGAAAGGGAGCGGAAATCGAACGGATTGCCCGGGCTACCGCATGGGGTATCCGCGAGATCGCGAAAGCTATCAACGAAAAAGGCGGCACAGCGGCGGTCAATTTGCGGGTGGCGGAACAGTATCTGAAGGAATTCGGCAAACTGGCTCAGACCAACAACTCCATGATCATCCCGACTGATCTGTCCGACGTGGCCGGGATAATCGCGGCAGCAACTTCGGTGATTGAGAAGACCAAATCCGCTGGAAACACAGCCTGAAACAAACGGCTTTAAACGTTTAATCAAAAGGCGCCGGCATATGTTTGGCGCCTTTTGTATTTTCAGGGATATTTGAATCGGTAAATCAAGAATTAAATTTAAAATCCGCGGGGAGGCGGAATTCTCATTAAAGCGCCTTTAAGAAGTCCCTTTTTCAGAAATATATTGAGTGGTTTAAGAGGCCGCCGCTAACGAGTGTTCTGTTACCGCTGCATACTCCTTTTGCAGTGTGGCAAAAAGCTCTTTTACGGAGACGATGCGATCCACCTTGTAAGCGTTGGAGCCGGCAAAGGTAAAACCTTTCAGCAGCAATCCCTTTTGGGCGTTGGTCAAGGCGTCGGCGATGCAATAAGGCGTTGTGCGGTAGTCGCAGGTTTTTATGCATTTCCAGGAACATTTGAATGGTTTTTTCTGTCCCGCTTTTACGTCGTCCAGAAAAGCGTTGCGAATGGCCCGGCCCGGCAGCCCCACTGGACTCTCAATTATGGTAATGTCTTCCTGTTTGCATTTTATATATGCCTGTTTGAATTCGTCCGAGGCGTCACATTCATGGGTGGCCACAAACCGGGTCGCCATCTGAATACCTTTGGCGCCTATTTTCAGAAATTTGTCGATGTCCGCGCCATCAAAGATTCCTCCGGCGGCAATCACGGGAATTTCTTTGTTCAATCGTTGTTCAAAACCGCGAACCACTTCCAGCACTTCCGGAACTATGTTTTCCAGTTGAAATTCCGGCGCGTCGATCTGTTCTTTTTTGAATCCCAGATGTCCGCCCGCTTTGGGGCCCTCAACCACGACTGCGTCCGGGACGCGCCCGAAACTTTTCTCCCAGTACTGAAAAATAATTTGTGCTGCTCTGCCGGAAGAAACGATGGGCGCAAATAAGGTTTTAAAGTTTCTGATTTCTTCCACTGTATATTTTTTAGGAAAACGCAGGGGCAGGCCCGCGCCCATGAAGAT
>CAZJNP010000543.1:0-2592 GCA_964547355.1 uncultured Calditrichaceae bacterium | reverse complement strand
AATAATGTATACAAGTATGTTAAAAAAAATATTGGTAAGTTTCAATTTAAAAGAATTGAAAGTTTAAAATCACTTAAGTTAGATAAGGTTTTAAAAAGAAAAAATCCATATCTGTTCAAAGCAAAATACATGTTAACTGCTGAACAGATTATCAAAGGACTTGTTGATGCGCATATTTCTTCCAATGAGGAAACTATCTTTGGAGACTGGCTGGAAGGTTTGGCCATTTTTATTAATGAGAAAGTTTACGGCGGTTGGAAGTCAGGAATAACAGGGATCGACTTAGAATTCAATAAAGAAGGGATAAGATATATTGTAAATATTAAATCCGGACCAAATTGGGGAAATAGCAGCCAAATAGCAAAAATGAAAGACCATTTTATTAAAGCAATCCGAACATTACGAACAGGTAACTCAAAATTAAATATTATTCCTGTCAACGGATGTTGTTATGGAAGGGATCTTAAACCGGATAAAGGCGATTATTTCAAATATTGTGGTCAAGAATTCTGGGAGTTTATTTCAGGGAATAAACATCTTTATATGGAAATTATAGAGCCTTTAGGATTCGAAGCGAAAGAAAAGAATGAAGATTTTATGAGATCATACTCTAAAATGTTAAATCGTTTTACAAGTGAATTTTTAGAACGGTTTTGCAAGAAAAATGGTGAAATCGCATGGCAAAAGTTAGTGGAATTTAATTCCGGATATCATATATGACAATTCGCTCACTCAACCGGTATTTACCACCTGTACTCCGCTGGGGTAAAGTTCTTACGGAGGCATAACATGTTACCAAAGTTGAGTGGTTTGTTTAGGATTATTGAATTACATCGAACATCGGATGTTAATAATAGGTAAGAAAGGATGCAACATGAAGTTTTTTATTGACACTGCCAATATTGATGAAATTAAAGAAGCGGCAAGTATCGGAATTCTGGACGGCGTGACCACGAATCCCACGTTGATTTCAAGAGAACAGGGCAAACCGGAGGATATTTTTAAAGCTATTTGTGAAATCGTTGATGGCCCGGTGAGCGCCGAAGTGGTTTCGCTTGAAGCGCAGGGCATGGTAAAAGAAGCGCGGGTTTTATCCCAAATACATAAAAATATTGTCGTTAAAATTCCCATGACCAAAGAAGGTCTTAAAGCGGTAAAAATCTTAGCCTCAGAAGGTATACGCACCAATGTGACACTGGTATTTACGGCCATCCAGGCGCTGTTAGCAGCCCGTGCCGGCGCCTCGTTTGTCAGCCCGTTTGTAGGCCGATTGGATGATATTTCCACTTCGGGTATGCAACTGGTGGAGCAGATTCAGCAGATATTTGCAAATTATTCCGTAGATACGGAAGTGATTGTGGCCAGCATTCGCCATCCGATGCATGTGCTGGAAGCGGCCTTAATCGGCGCCGACATCGCAACCATTCCGTTCAAGGTAATTGAAGCCATGATGAAGCATCCTCTAACGGATATTGGTATTGAGCGATTTTTAGCCGATTGGAAAAAGGTGAAGAGCAGATCATGATCCTTTACTATAACTATGGTAAAGCTGAAAGGCGGTAGAAATGTCACGTATTTTAAACTGGGTTATGCCGGTCATAGTTGGTTTGATCGCCGGGTTTATACTCTACCATTACTTTGGAACGCATCCCGCAAAGACGTCATTAAATATCGATACGTCTTTTGTTACTCAAGCCGTAGCCCAGACACAAAGTCCCGAAACGATATCACAGAACCGGCGAAATGCTATTACGGAGGCGGTAAGGAAAGTTGGTCCGGCCGTGGTTTCCGTAAACGTTATTAAGATTAATAAATATATCCAGCGGTCTCCTTTTTATGCCGATCCTTTTTTCCGGCAGTTTTTTCCGGACCTGTTCGGCGATCGTATTGTAGAGCAGCCGGTAAAATCACTCGGTTCCGGTTTCATCATTACTTCGGATGGCTATGTGCTTACCAATGAGCATGTGGTGGGCGATGCCGAAGAAATCATTGTGGCCACACAGGAGGGCAATGAATATCCCGCCACCCTGGTGGGTAAAGATCGGGTCTCTGATATTGCTTTACTTAAGATCGATAAGGATCATTTACCCTACATTAAATTAGGGAATTCCGACGATCTTCTGATCGGCGAATGGGCCATTGCGCTGGGCAACCCGTTTGGGCTTTTTGTGAACGGGCAGCCGACGGTAACAGTAGGTGTCATCAGCGCGGTGGACCGGGATTTTTCTCCCTTAGAGGGCCGTGTATATGAAGACATGATCCAGACCGATGCGGCCATTAATCCTGGAAATAGCGGCGGTCCCTTATGTAATGCGGACGGACAGGTAATCGGAATGAACACTTTTATCTTCACTGGAGATGCGCATAGCTCTGGATCGGTGGGGGTCGGTTTTGCTATCCCGAGTAACCATATCATGGACGTGGTCAAACGGCTGAAAAATAAGGAAGGGCGCGATACCGATGTCTGGATCGGATTGTATGTGGGCGATTTAAACGCTTATGTGGCCAGGATGCTGAATTATCCCTATGACAGCGGGATTTTTGTCCGCCGTATCGACCGCGGCAGTCCTGCAGATAAAGCCGGTCTGGAAC
>CAZJNP010000542.1:0-2594 GCA_964547355.1 uncultured Calditrichaceae bacterium | reverse complement strand
TCTTTATTCCCTGCAAACAAAAAATCCCTGTCTATAGAATATTTTCCTACATCGTTATTCCCATTGTAATAATTATATTTTTTTTGCCAATCCACCGCTTTTATAAAAGAAAAATCGAATTTATCAAACACATACAAGCTGTCACTATTTCCATATTGCCCAAGAAAGATATAACGATCATTCATCGCTTTAAACCAATAATCAGAAGAAAACTGTTCTTGTCGAAGTATAGATGGATTTAAAGGATCCGTGAAAAAATCTATCCAGTAAAAATTACGTCTATAGTGCGTTAAGACCAAAACACTATCAGCCCAAAACTGCATATCCCATATATCTTCTCCATTTGGGGCGTAATTTTCCAGAATAGGTGTTAAATTCCAATTTGAGTCAAATTGAAAAATAGATATTGGACCTGGTCCATAATAGCCAGTTGCCGTACTATATAAACCAACAAAAATGTAATCATTTTTAATACCTCTGACCCGAATGCTGTTTGGCAACTCTATGTCTGAAAATTTTTGAATATCGTTAGTTGTAATTTGATAAATTCGCATGAAATCCTTTTGGTACATGGGGATTAAAATAAAGTCCTGCCAAAAATAAGGCATCGCCCTGAACCAGCTTGTATCTGTTAGGGTCTGTTTGATTGAAATATTTTTTAAAACCGGCTCGACGTAAAATTGAGAGCTTACCGTATCTTCAAAAAATCCATCCGAAACGGTTAACATTAACGAATAACGACCGGCAGTGTAAGGATAAATGATGCAAGCTGCATTATCCTTTCCTTGAGTCTTATATGACCCATGATGAGTGATTTCCCATTGATAAGACAGTGAATCACCATCCGGATCATGGGAAGTACTGGCATCGGCAATAATTGAGTCTCCCCAGAAGGCTTTATATTTGTCAATAAAAAAATCAGCTACTGGCGGTTGGCCACCATAGGCATACAGAGTGATTTCACCGGTGTTTGTCTGCCCCTCACTGGTTACCGCCGTTACTTGTATGGTATAATAACCTTCTGCGTCAACAGATAACACTGCCAAACTATCCCCCGAGATGTTTAATTGGGGATTACTTCCAATCGGGCTGGATAGAATGTTCCATTTATATTGTTGGATTTCCTGAGAGGATCCCAGAAAAACAACCTGACTTTTTAAATTTGCAAGTGAATCCTGGTGAAACTGTTTTTTACTAACAACAATACCCACGCTAAAACCGTTCTCCAAAAAGTTTTTAATAGTTTTTGCTTTGGATTTTAAACCCGTAATAGCCTGAAGATACCCTTGGCGGCCTTTCCATTGCTCTCCTAAGAAAGCAAAAACAACCTCTTGGGTATCCTCCAAAGCCATTTGAAATGGTCCTGTAGAAAGCCCCATTCTACGATCGCCCGGAGCAACGTAGACACCATCATACCAGCCTGAATTTTGTAAGGGGTCTCCGTAAAGAGGAAATTTGGTCTCTAAGCCATTGGTAGGATCAATCCATGGCTTAGCCGAAGGGTAACCCGGCTGGGGCATAAATCCCCGCATTAAATTATACCATTCCGTAGTACCTTGGTAAATACCTAATCTCGGATCGCTTGCCTCATCATACCCGGAAGCAAACCAGTAAAAACTTGATAAAGGCAAGTTTTTCCAATTCATTCTTTTTTCGAAATTAAAAACGGCAGTATCTCCCGGACTGGAAACACGAGGCCCCGCCAACAGCATATACCCAATTACCGGAGGCTTCATTTGGTAACGTTGAAACTTAGAATCCTCACTTTTCCCATTATAAGAAAATGCTAATTGTAATGTGGTATCACAGCCAACCAGATCATTCCCATAATCTCCTACATCGGGGTCAACCCATTGGGTGATAAACATACTATCAATAGTAGCATTGTAAGGAGTTGAGGAAGTCCCCTTATAAATCAATCGCACACGCTTAAAGATCATATCCGAGAACGGGTCTCCTATTGTTTTGTTATAAGTCCATAAGGTCATTTGCATTTCAATACCAATGGCAGGCGAACCGTAAATCTGTTCGCCGTTAATATCATTGGCAACATACCAGATGGTTTGATCGGCGCCAGGCACACCCGGGATATCTATATCGGGATTATACTGTCCGTCGCCATCCACATCTTCAAAAGGTGCTCCCTTGTCAGCCGGCCAATTCATCCAGTCCGATTGATATGCTTCCCTTAATCCTTCTTCGCTTTGGGACAGAAAATAACTTTCTTCGCTCAAATCGGCCGTTTCCCAATCCCGTCGTACCCGCCATATTTTGACATTGGCATCATCGGGATTCTCTGTATTGCCTGTTCGTATCCCCAGAATGCCTCCAGGTACCATACCTGTTTTGTAGGTTGCCCCATTAACGCGTAAAACAGGGTCCTGCCCGTCATTCACCTTTCCACCCCATAAAATACCTTCTTGATACACGACGCTAGAACTCCAATAATAACTTGAATGGTAATCATCTACCGTAGGAAATATAACATTTGCATTAATTCCGGTGGCACTGTAGGGAAAAAGTCCATCATTAGAAAGCTGTTGCACAACATTCCCGCCCCGGATGAGAGAAACGTGTTTTGTATAGGCAGATTT
>CAZJNP010000541.1:0-2605 GCA_964547355.1 uncultured Calditrichaceae bacterium | reverse complement strand
ATTTTCAGGATATCCTTTATGCAAGCGTTACTAATGATGCTTTTGGTTTTTGCCGGGTATATTGGCATGTATCAGCTGTACGGCAAATATATTGGCCGAAAAATTTTTGTTTTAAACGACGATAATATCGCGCCATCCGTGGCTTTCCAGGATGGTGTTGATTTTGTTCCCACCCGCAAGGAGATTATCTTCGGGCATCATTTTACTTCGATCGCCGGTACGGGTCCCATTGTCGGCCCGGCGATTGCCATTATCTGGGGATGGTTGCCGGCGCTTTTATGGGTCTTCGTCGGTAGTGTGGTCATGGGGGCGGTTCATGATTTTGGGGCGTTAATTATTTCCATGCGCAATCAGGGTAAGTCCATATCCGAGTACACCGCTAAATATGTTAGCAGTAGAACCAAATATTTCTTTTTTATTGTTGTTTTTCTGGAATTGTGGATTGTTGTTTCGATTTTCGGATTGGTTATTGCCATGTTGTTTAAAATGTATCCCAGTGCGGTTTTACCCATGTGGCTGCAAATTCCAATTGCCGTCGCTTTGGGCTGGGCGGTATATAAAAAGGGAGCCAATGTGACCAGTTGGTCCATCGGAGCGATTGTTCTCATGTACCTGACCGTAGTGGCAGGCGTGTTTTTACCGCTTTCCTTGCCGGCCACGTTTTTGGGAATTTCGCAGGTCGGCTGGTGGACCATCATTTTGCTGATTTATGCGGCTGTTGCGTCGATTCTTCCAGTAACCACCTTATTGCAACCACGCGATTATATTAACGCCCACCAGCTGGTGGTGGCCATGGCTTTGATGGTATTTGGAGCGGTTTTTGCGGCTTTTCAGGGTAAGTTGCAAATCGTTGCTCCGGCTGTGCAATCTGCGCCCGAAGGTGCGCCTTCTCTGTGGCCGTTCCTGTTTATTACCATCGCCTGCGGCGCTATTTCCGGCTTTCATTCTCTGGTTTCTTCTGGGACGTCTTCAAAACAGGTGCGCAAGGAAACCGATGCGCTTTTTGTAGGCTACGGTTCCATGCTTATGGAAGGCGCATTGGCCACGCTGGTAATCCTTGCCGTTGCGGCTGGCATCGGAATGGGCTTGACGGAAAACGGTCAAACTTATATGGGCGTTCAAGCATGGACGAGCCATTATGCCTCCTGGTCTGCTGCCAAAGGTCTGGAATCAAAAGTGGGCGCATTTGTCATAGGTTCGGCCAATATGATGACCGCCATTGGAATACCCCGCAGTGTTGCAATTACGATCATGGGCGTGTTTGTGGCTTCCTTTGCCGGGACTACACTGGATTCTGCGGTTCGGATTCAGCGTTACGTTCTGTCCGATGTCTTTCCGGATGTATTCAAGAACCGTTACTTAAGTACGGCAGTGGTAATTCTGCTGGCTTTTGTACTGGTTTTCAATACCGGAGCCAACGGGCAGGGGGCATTAAAATTATGGCCCTTATTTGGAGCGACCAACCAGATTCTGGCAGCCCTGGCCTTAATCATCATTACAGTTTATCTTAAAACAAAGGGCGGGTTGAAATGGGTTTTCAGCGCCATTCCTGCTGTTTTTATGGCATTCATGTCCGGCTGGGCCGCCATTATTAACCAGATTAAATTCTCTCAGGGCAATTGGCTTTTAACGATAATTAACGGAATTATTATTCTTTCGGTTTTCTGGGTGGTTATCGAAGGGGTGATTAGATTCTTTGCTATTAACCCACAAGCAGAATCAGAAGATATGGAAACCGCTTGAAGACAGGTTAAAAGCTGAGTAAATCCAATACATGAAACTTGCTCCCGGCATTTTGTATTTTGTATGGAAAAAGAATTAAAAAAAAATTATTGGCGTTTGTTGATACCCGCGCTGGTATTTTTATTTTCGGCAGAGATTCTTAAAAAATATCAGATTCTGACGGTGTACCGCTTTTCTTTTTTGCATGCCTTGGAAATTGTGCTATTTATTCTGTCGGCGGCGTTTTCCTTGGTTCTTCCTGTTTTGTACCGCATCTGGTTTGTAAACCGGGTTAAAGAACAAAAAAGCCTTTCGGCGGATGAGTTCTTGCGCTATGAAAAAAACATGCTGACCGTTGTTTTGATCAGTCCGTATATTGTTGCAATCGCCGCTCTGTTCCATGTGTCTCCTGGTTATTATTTCGGAATCATTCTTTTTGCGCTCTATGGCTGTTACTACTATTTTCCCTCATATAAACGGTTGAATTTTGAAAAAAGAATATTCAGAATAAAAGAAGATTAGGAAAATGCTTCTGTTGCTAAAAAAAATACTGAACTGGATCGGTCACAATGTTAAACGCAACTGGCAGGCCTATAATAGAGCTTCACGCGCCAAGATGGCAGAAGCAATCCAATGGGAAACAGCGGAGCTGGAGAATATTTTCGGTTTACTGGTTCTGGGGACATTTGTGGGGTTGCCTTCGCCGCCAATTCAGATTACGCTTGACTTGATGCCGGATATGGAAAAAGAATTTCTACTCATGCTGGAAAAGGTGGATACGGCTTCCGCGCCTTTGTCTGAGCTCGCCTCGATTTTGGATGTGGGTTAGGAATGGGCAGGCGTGCTGTAAATATATTTTTTGTCGGTAAAGGCGGTGTTGGTA
>CAZJNP010000540.1:0-2616 GCA_964547355.1 uncultured Calditrichaceae bacterium | reverse complement strand
ATATAGGAGACGAT
Source organism: uncultured Calditrichaceae bacterium (assembly GCA_964547355.1). GTDB lineage: Bacteria > Calditrichota > Calditrichia > Calditrichales > Calditrichaceae > CAZJNP01. The sequence continues at coordinate 2,602 of CAZJNP010000540.1, read as the reverse complement.
ATGGAGAAAAAACAGCAAAAAAAAGAGGCCATTCCTTTGAATAGCCTCTTTTTAGTATTAAAAAAGATTTCTATTGATCCCACCAGAAACGGGAACTATTTAAATCCTTCGCCGGTTGTAAAGCGTCAACTCCAAATTTATACCCATCAGGATTCAAACCAGCCTCTTCCTGAGGATAAGGTAATCTGCGCGGAATAACACCACTGTTATAATAATCATGAGCGGGTTTCAGTTTTGGATAATCAGTACGTCTCCATTCCGACCATTCTTGAAAACCCTTTGGAAATAAGGCCACCCATTTTTCTTCTGCAATAACCTGCAAAATACCACCTGTAGCAGTTGCAATATCTGCAACTCTAGCATTTGCATATGCATCAGCGTCTGGAGTAATATCTACACCATAAGCAGCAGATAAAGATGCATACGAAGCATTAATTCCGTTAACCAACATATTTTGTTCATTTTCGCTGGTCCAGCCTCTGGCAGCCGCTTCGGCCCTATTCAAGTAGGTATAAGCAGCAGTCATTAACGGCAAAGGTGGCTTTTCTGCCCATATCAGAGGAGACATGGAAGCCTTACCACTACCACTACCGTTTTTATACCCGTAAGGAACACCATCCAATGCAGGATTATCGCTGTAGATGTTAATTCTCGCATCCAGGGTATTGTTAGAGGTAGGATTCAGACTTAAAGCACCAGTATTTCCGTGCAAAGCATCGGTAAATTCTTTGGAAAGGAAATAATCAGTAGGCCTCAGCCTCGACCAGGGATTAAGAAAATTATGAACGGGATCATAATAGAACCATGCTTCATCTCCAATATTTTCAATCACACCGTTCGGATCCTGAAGCGCAGCTTTAAATTCGGTAGCAGCATATCCGTTAGCATCCGGAAATTTTTTAGATAATTGCAGTGATAATGATAGGAGAAAAGAATTGGCAAATTTTTTCCATTTGGTAACATCACCATGATAGATTGGATCCCCAACAGGTCCAAGTTTAGAGGCATCCATCATGTCGCGGGCAGCCTTTACCTGTGTGATCAAATCTTTATAAATATCCTCCTGATTATCATATTTAGGAACGGAATATTTCCGGTTAAGAGCTTGTGAATAAGGAATATCACCAAACGCATCCGTTACCCGTTTAAAAACTACACACTTCATTATTGTGGCAACTCCAACCTGATTGGCATGGTAACCCGAAGCTTCAATAGGGCCATCCCAATTTGCCTTATCAGAGGCTACATCAATAATGGTTTGATAATTAGATAAAGTCTGGATGTAATATCCGTACCAGGTAGATGGAGCATTGTTATACAACATTTCATCCGTATAGGTAACCTGTGACATATATTGCACATAAAGCACAGGCTTGGTGAGGTATTCACGCCCTGTAAGCGTAGCATAACGCATGGTTGCACCCGTCATCAAAGCAGAAAGATTCGGATCGGAGGCACCATTTGGATTCTTATTTATATCACCAAAGTCAATCTTGTTACATGAACTAAGTATCAGAACGCTGGCAATAATATACAAAAATATTTTTTTCATCTTCTTAAAATTTTAGAAAGTTACATTAAGATTAAACCCAAAACTACGGGTTCCAGGCAATTGAGCATTTTCGCCATATGTCTGGGCAAGTTCCGAAGGATCCCAACGGTTAACATTGTCTTTGGAAACGGCAATCAACCATACATCACGAGCGACAAAACCAACCGAAATACTGTTCACAAAGTTTTTGGAGAACCATTTCTTTGGTAAATCATACGACAAAGCTACTTCTCTCAGTTTGACGTAACTGGCATTATGAATAAAAGGTTCGGCCAATTTATTGGCATACCATTGTTTGTAATAAGAAATTGCTTTAACATACATATCAACAGGATTTCCGTTGGCATCCACACCTTTCACATGAACACCACCACCGTCTGCAACTTTATCACGAACGTTGTGTCCTTTATCATTAAGAGCAGCTGTAGAAGCAAGCAAACCCGAATACTGACCCCACATTTCGGTCAAAGAGAAAAATTTACCACCTTTTTGAAAATCAATGGAAGCATTCAGATGAATTCCTTTATAAGATAAAGTATTGATAATACCACCTGTAAAGTCAGGTAAAACACTACCTAAGTATTGGCCGGGTTTTACTTCATACAAACCGGTATTAGGATCAAGAATGGGTTGACCTGATTTATCACGGGCAATGGCGGCACCTCTCAACTGCCCCCACCTATCACCGACATAATGATACATACTTACAAAACCCCAGTTATCGCTACCACCGGGAGCATTCATAGCTTTCAAACCATTCGGCAAACTAACAATCCAGGTTTTGTTTTGTGCGTAGTTAACGGTAATATCCCAGCGGAAAGCTTTACTTTGAACGGGAGTTCCATTCAAAACAATTTCCACACCATGACGACGGGATTCGCCGGCGTTAATCAGAGTGGTTGTATATCCTGTTGTATAAGAAAGCGAAACTGGGATAATTTCATCTTTTCTGGTTTCGTTGTAATAAGTAAAGGAAAGTCCTAAACGATTTTTCAAAAATTTCAGATCGAAACCGGTTTCAAACGAAGTGTTCAATGCGGGTCTCAAATC
>CAZJNP010000539.1:0-2617 GCA_964547355.1 uncultured Calditrichaceae bacterium | reverse complement strand
ATTTAATATTCTTATCACTGATCCATTTAAATCACCTTATAGTGATGTATTAATTAACATTATTGAAAATAAAGAAGGATATAAGGCAAAAAGAATAAAAAGATTATCTGAAAATGAAGTTTCTACTGATCCCCAGCCCGATATAATATTCATTGTATTAGATAACCTTTCGCCTATAAAAACAAATGAATTACTCAGCAATATTCCAGCGCCGTTTAAGAATATCCCTAAAATTGGAATCATTAATTCAAAATTTTCCTGTGGTTACTGTACTAAATTGACAAAGAAATTATGGGCCCTTCTTGAAGTCCCCTTTAATGAAGAAGATGTCTGGTATCACATACAGAAATTTTCTTCCTCTTTTAATGACTCTTCTCTTTCGGTGATACAGTATATCCTCAAAGACAGGGTTAAAAACGAGTTACTAAAAGGGAATTCTGATCTAATCGTCAAGGTTAAAGAAAAAATTAAACAAGTCGCGCAATATAATGTGAATGTACTTTTGACTGGGGAATCCGGAACCGGAAAAGAATTATGTGCCCGAACGATTCATTTCTTAAGCAAGAGAGCAGATTGCCCATTTGTCCCTGTAAACTGTGGTGCAATACCTTCAGAATTATTCGAAAACGAGTTTTTCGGGCATAAAAAGGGAGCGTATACAAATGCATATTCTGATGAGACCGGATTAGTAGCTGCTGCTCATGGGGGCACTTTATTTTTGGATGAAATAGAATCTCTTCCGGAATTTGCACAGGTCAAGTTACTTCGATTCCTTGATGATAAGAAATTCAAACTTTTGGGTCAGGCAAAATATTTATCTGCAGATGTGCGAATTATTTCAGCGACTAAGCTTGATTTATATGAACTCACCAAACAGAAAAAAATTCGGGAGGATCTGTTTTATCGGTTAAGCGTAGTCGAAATCGATATTCCTCCCTTGAGAGACCGTAAAGAAGATATCCCAATCTTAGCACTAAATTTTATCGATCGGTATAGTGTTCTTTATGACAAAAAGATTTTAGGATTAAAACCGGATGCACTGTTAAAACTTTTAGAATACGATTGGCCAGGTAATGTGAGAGAAATGGAAAATGTCATTCAGGCCGCTGTTATTTCTACCCAAAACATTTGGATTTATCCGGAGAACATAGGGATTCCTGGTTCAAAGCATCATGAAAAATTTACAGCTGAATCTTTTAATTCAGCAAAACAAAAAGTAATAGACAATTTTGAAAAAGCATATATTGCTAAAGTTCTCAAAACATTTCATGGTAATATTAAACGGGCCTCACAATTTGCACAAAAAGACCGCCGTGCTTTTTATAAATTAATGGAAAAGCATAATATTGATCCTTGCAGTTATCGATCTGATCCGTCAAATATTTTTCCCCAAAAAAATTCAACATAATCTCTCGTATCACAATTCAATCCCTCAGATGTGACATATTAACCACATGCTTCTTTAGCCCATTCTATCAGTCCTTTAGAAGATTTTGACATTAACCCTGTGATGTTTCTGACACATAAATAGGGTTGCCAAGAAATATCTATATAATTGTAACTTCTATTGATTCAGACTGTTACACATTTTCTGAAAAGTTGGAGAGATACTTGCATGATAATAAAATGTTAAAAGTATGATTGATATGATTCTGAAAAATGTAAGAACTGATAGCATAAAGATATTAAACACAATGGTATTGTTATGACACTTTTTTTAAGGAAATAAAACATGTTGAAGGAACAAGTTAAGTAATAGAAATACTTATAGCTCCTTACTATTGGTACATTTAATGAATCCAGTAGAAAAAAGAAAAATCAGTAATACGACCTTAATGCCTGTTCCTCATGTTTTATTAGAATTAAAATGGTTAAATCTGCTAATAAAGGCCCGAATACTTGATCTACGCCTTACGAATTTTTATGATAAACTCAAAACCCCATTCAATTTGTATATTGCCGATGATGAGATTGATGCTTTTTTTGAATCAGGTGAATTATTAAAAGAGAATACAAACGATAATTATGAAAAAAACAAAAATCTCCTTTACCAAAGGGCTAATGCGCTTCGGAAAGAGATCGATCAGCGAATTTATTTAGCAAGAAAACAAAATAATTTCTTACCACTTTTGCATATAAAAGAATGTTTCGATCTAACGGAGTTTGAACTAACGACCATTTTGATATGTCTGGCACCTCAGGTTGATGCACGCTATGAAAAGATTTATGCCTATCTGCAGAATGATATTTCAAAAAAACTTCCCAGCATTGATCTTGTTTTAAACCTTGTTTTTCCGGATTCTGTGGAAAAACGACTTAGTACACGTAGATATTTTTCTCCCAGGTCTGCTTTGTTTAAATACAAGCTTATTGAATCCATCGAAAATGACTATGAAAAAACAGGCTCGCTTTTATCAACTCGAATAAAAGTGAATAATCACATGGCGGACTTTCTTTTCGGAAGCCGAATTTTTTGTCATGAGTTTCAGTCGTTGGCTGAACTTTATTTCAGTGATCAGGAACTGGATTCGATTATTTTATCAGAAAATATAAAAGAAAACATATCAGCTTTTATAAAATGGTTCAAAGAGAATAACCAGGAAAAAAGACCAAATAT
>CAZJNP010000538.1:0-2620 GCA_964547355.1 uncultured Calditrichaceae bacterium | reverse complement strand
TTATATTCCACATTGGCTTCGCGAAACTTACGCCTCAGCTCGTCCGTCATCTGAACATTCAATCCCGTGAAATCGGTGAGATAAACGCTCTTCGCTTTTTTGAATTTCTCGGCGTACTCTTCAACAACCGTTATTTTTTCCTGTGTTGGCATAAGCTTTCCCTTTAATTATTACATTGAATACGTTGAAGCATTCCGATCCAAAAAGATTCCGGGACCCATGGTACTGGAAATCGCGATCGACTTCAGATAGGTACCTTTGGCCGATGACGGTTTCAGCTTGATCACCGCACTCACAAACGTTTTAATATTTTCAACGATTTTATCTTCTTCAAAAGAGACCTTAGCCACTCCTGTATGAATAATTCCGTTCTTGTCAACGCGGAAATCAATTTTACCGGCTTTGACCTCTTTTACCGCTTGCGCCACATCCATTGTTACAGTGCCGCTCTTGGGATTTGGCATCAAACCACGCGTACCTAAGATTTTTCCAAGCCGCCCTACCATACCCATCACATCAGGAGAAGCAATTGCTACGTCAAACTCCAGCCATCCGCCTTTAATCTTTTCGATATATTCTTCAAGACCGGCGTAGTCTGCGCCCGCATCCAGCGCTTCCTGTACCTTATCTCCTTTGGCGAAAACCAGAACGCGCACGTTCTTTCCTGTGCCATGAGGCAGAACGACAGTCCCACGAACCATCTGATCAGCATGCCTTGGATCAACGCCGAGCCTCATTGCTATTTCTACCGTCTCGTCAAACTTGGCGTTTGCCACTGATTTCATCAGCTTTACGCCGTCTTCAATCGGATATTCCGTTTCGCGATTTATTTTAGCAATGAGCTCACGATAACGTTTACTTCGCTTCATCCTTACCTCATCCAAAGTTTTCATTTATTCTACCACAATTCCCATGCTGCGCGCTGTTCCTTCAATAATGCGCATAGCAGATTCAATATTTGCCGCGTTCAGATCAGGCATCTTCATTTCCGCGATCTTCCGCACCTGGTCTTTGGTTACTTTTCCAACCTTATTCACATTGGGTTCGCCCGATCCTTTTTCCAACTTGGCCTCTTTGAGCAACAAGTCGGACGCCGGCGGCGTTTTGGTTATAAAGCTAAACGAACGATCCGCATATACGGTAATTTCTACCGGAATGATGTATCCCACCTTGTCCTGCGTTTGCGCGTTAAAGGCTTTACAAAACTCCATAATATTCACGCCATGTTGCCCTAACGCGGGACCCACAGGGGGCGAAGGTTTTGCCTGACCGGCAGGAATTTGTAGCTTAATCTTTCCTATTTCCTTTTTAGCCATTACTCACAACCTCTTTCCTTATTTCTCAAGCTCGACTTGTAAAAAATCCAATTCGACCGGCGTAGGCCGCCCGAAGATACTTATATTCACTTTTACTTTATTCTTTTCTTCGTTCACCTCTTCCACAAAACCGGTAAAATCGTTAAACGGGCCGTCAATCACCCGAATGGGATCTCCCACCTTAAACGGAACCGCAACCTTGCCCTTGGCTTCGGTCTCTTTACTACGCTCAATCTTTCCTAAAATCGCACGCACTTCCGATTCCCGCAAAGGTACGGGTTCGTTTTTGGGCCCCACAAAACTTACCACCCCCGGAGCGTTGGATATGATGTGCTGGGTTTGACTATCAAGCACCATTTCGATCAGCATGTATCCGGGGAAAAACAGTTTATTCTTTACGCGCTTTTTGCCGTCCTTCATCTCAATAATGTTTTCCGATGGGATTATAATGTGCCCGACCTTCTCCTCGATGCCGTTCAACTTAATCTCACTCTCAATGTGGGCTTTAACCCGGTGCTCTTTACCGGTAAAGACCCTTAATGCATACCATTTCATCTCGCTCACAAAAAATACCCCGCAACACAATTGAGATTAATACAAGAATTCAACAACTTTTGAAATCACTATATCGGAGAGAAAAATAAAAATAGTAAACAAGATGCTAACCACTACCACAATCATCGTTGAGTTCACCAGCTCCTGATGCGTCGGCCAGGACACTTTACTCATCTCATTCCGTACATCTTCTATAAACTGCTGAATTTTTTTAATCATTTTCTTATTCGTCGCTCCAGTTTTGGACAAAAAAAATCAGCAGGCGTGGAGGGACTCGAACCCCCAACCCCTGGTTTTGGAGACCAGTGCTCTAGCCAATTGAGCTACACGCCTAGCTGTTTTTTTTATTTTGTTTCCTTATGAATGGTTCGCGCGTCACACCTGGGACAATATTTCTTAAATTCCACACGCCCGGTGTGTTTTCTTTTGTTTTTTGTGGTTGTATAATTACGCGATTTACACTGCGTACATTCTAAAATAATTATATCTCTCACGTCGGCTTACCTTTTCTTATTCAATAATCTCCGTAACAACACCAGCGCCTACCGTACGCCCACCTTCACGAATCGCAAAACGCAACTCTTTCTCCATGGCGATCTCTTTCTGCAACTCCACTTCCATCGTGATGTTGTCGCCAGGCATCACCATCTCCACGCCATCCGGAAGCTTGATCGTTCCCGTTACGTCCGTGGTGCGGAAAAAGAACTGCGGACGATAGCCGTTGAAAAACGGCGTATGACGACCACCTT
>CAZJNP010000537.1:0-2621 GCA_964547355.1 uncultured Calditrichaceae bacterium | reverse complement strand
GTATATTGTCAATACCTAATTAATTTTTTGTGTAAAACGTTATTTTGGTAAGTATATATTTATTAATCAGATGCGCCTCTTTTTTATTGTTTGGCACGGATATTGATGATTATCACACATTATGCTTTTTACTAATTATCTAACTCATTTTAACAAACTAAAAAAGGAGGCGTAATGAAATATTTAATTTCAATCCTCGCAGTTGTTTTTTTACTAAGTGCGTCAGCATTTGCAGTGGACTTTAAAGTTGGCGGAGTTTACACGGCATGGGCTCAATCTCAGCATCAGTTCACCTTAACTAAAGATGTTTATGATGATGATTATGTGGTGCAAATGCTGCGATTTAAGGTTCAGGCGATTGTTAATGAAAATCTGAAAGTGGTCACTCGTTTCGACATGGCTCAGGGCTGGTGGGGTGTTGATAACGCCGATCGTACTGTCGATCGAACGGGTAAAATAGGTGGCAGCAGTCTCTTCGATTTCAAAGACACCAACTTTTTGTTCCATGTGGATCAGGCCTATGCAGAGTTTACGATGCCGAATATGCCCATTACGGGTCGTGTGGGACGTATGTGGTACGGAGTTGGTAACAAAATTATGGTTGATAACAATTATGACGGTATCCAACTCGATTTTAACAAACTGGCTGGTCATAAGGTGAGTGTCGGTTGGGCAAAGGTGAATGAGAATAAGGACGGCTTGGATGACAATTACGATGCCGCCACGGGTGTGGATGCGCGTGACGCTGATCTGTATACCGTCAATATTAACGGTTCGGCTGGTGGAGCAAAATATGATGTGTTTGGTATTTATTATAAAGATGCAAGCGTAAAAGACATGACTGCATACGTTCCAGATGGATTAAACTTTTTTAAAACCCGTTTTTCTGCACAGGTAACCTCTTTGATGGCCTTTGGTGTCGCCGGTTCTTATAAAATGGGGAATCTTTCTCTCAACGGTGAATTTGATTACCTGACGGGTAAGGATGATATTCCTAACACAATTCATGGCGCAAAGCAGATGTGGGATATCAACGACGGTAATCTGAGCGGTTATAACCTCTATTTGAAGGCTGTAATGGCCGTTGCCCAGCCTGTGGATGTGGGTGTTGTTTTAGGTATCGGTTCCGGTGACGACGATCTGACAGGTGGAAAAGGAAACGTTAATAAACTGCGTACTTCTGGTTTCTTCTATATTACGGAAATCTGGGAAGACTCCATTATGCCGGACGAAGAAGGTATTACGCCTCAGGGGCTCGGTGCTCCCAACGTACGCGCATACCGCGAATTGGAAAACACCACAATCTTTCAGGTTAATACCAATATTAAGCTGATGAAGGGTTTTTCAAGCTTCTTCTCATACAGCTATATTCGTTCCACACAGCCAATCCATGCTTGGGCCGCTAATGCCGCAGGGGATTGGGATATTTTAGCCGCGAATTCCAATGACATTGGTCAGGAAATTGATTTCAAATTTGTTTACGGCCTTGTACCGAATACCAAGCTGATCTTACGCGGTGGATATTTTATTCCTGGTGATGCTGCCGGTTATCTTATTTTAGGGCATAACAATGACCTGCAGCCAGCCTATGAGCTGAAAGGTATGTTTCTGGTTAAATTCTAATTAAAAGGCGTAATCATCAAAGACCGGTGTAATATCGGTCTTTGATTTTTTATCCTTAATAACTTGGGGACTAAAGCTATGATAAAGAAAATTAGTGCATTCGTAATTTTTCTTATGTTCCTTGCTATCGTGATATTAGCTTGCACAACATCGGAAACAGTTGTGAAAAAGGAAACTGCCAAACAGACAAAAGCAGTTTCAGCAGAACCCGAAAAACATCCCGAGGTCGATTTCTCGATTAGTTGTGTAGAATGTCACGAAACGGAAACTCCGGAAGCCGTAGCGGACTGGAGAGAAAGCACTCATGGCAAAATGAATTTCGGATGCTATATGTGTCATGGGGACGGTGTGGAAAATTTCGCGCCCAGTCCCAAAATGGATCGATGCGAAGCATGCCACTCTGGTGCTGAGAAATGTTTTAATCAGACAAACGAGGGCAAATGCTTCGATTGTCACGATGGTCACTCAATGAAAACCGAATAACAATAAAAGGAGGCAAGTATGACTGTCTCGCGTAGAGATTTTTTAAAGACAACCGCCGCCGCGACTGCCGCCGCCAGTATTGGCGTCAATCTTATTCCGGGGATGAACAGTGAACTAATCGCCGGTGGAGGTATTACGTGGCATAAATCCGTATGCCGCTATTGTGGCGTTGGCTGCGGGGTGATGGTTGGCAAAAAAGGCGACAAGGTTGTGGCGATTAAGGGTGATAAGGAAAATACTATTAACAAGGGTCATCTTTGTGTTAAAGCCTTTTATTTGCATAAGGCGATTTATGCTAAAACGCGCTTGACTACGGCAAAAATCAAAAAGAATGGAAAATTTGTTGATGTTTCCGTTGATGAAGCCTTAGACTATGTAGCAAAGAAATTTAACGAAATCCGCAAAACATACGGCCCTGATGCTCTGACTTTTTATGGTTCCGGACAGGCGGAAACGGAAGCACCTTACCTGTCGAATAACCTTTTTACGGGGTGTTTCGGACCGCATAATTGTGG
>CAZJNP010000536.1:0-2632 GCA_964547355.1 uncultured Calditrichaceae bacterium | reverse complement strand
AATAAACATTTATTCAAATTTAAATTACGTAACTATTCTATACCTTAATTCTCTACTCAATGGAAGGGGAGCTTTTTCATGAAATTTTATTTATTGAGAAAGTTTTGAAGATTTTGGTAATTAGAATTTCTTTACCAATTCTTACTTACCCCGCCACCACCAGCTCCACGCCGGCGTTTTCAAGACGCTCCTTTTCCGAATCGGGGATGGAATGGTCGGTGATGACCATATGCACTTTGTCCATGGGCGCAATAAATGCAAAGCTGCGACGGGTGAATTTACTGGAATCCGTCACCACAATCACTTCCCGCGATATTTCAATCATAACGCGGTTCAAATGAGCCTCCTCCACATTGGGGGTGGAAATTCCGTACTGGGCGTCGATCCCGTCCACACCTAAAAACAATTTGTCGCAAAAATAATTACGAATAGCGCTCTCGGCCGTTGGACCCACCATGGACAGCGCGTTTTTGCGCAGAATGCCGCCGGGAATGATCACCCGGATGTTGGGATATTCGGCCAGTTGCCTGGCGATATTCAGGGCGTTGGTAATCACCGTCAAATCCTTAAAATGGCCCAGATTTTTCGCTATTTCCATGGTGGTAGTTCCGGAGTCAAGAATAATGGTATCGCCGTCGCTGATTAATTCCGCGGCTTTGCGTCCGATGGCCTGCTTTTCGCGAAAATGCTTTTTGGCTTTAACGTTCAGCTGGAAATCGATGCCCACCCGTTGCGGACGAATGGCGCCCCCGCGTGTACGCACCAGCAGATTCTTTTGCTCAAGTTGATTGAGATCGTTTCGAATGGTTACCGGACTGACGTTAAACATTTTACTTAAGGCAAACACCTGCACCTGACCGTCCCGTTCCACCTGTTCCAATATCTTGGCCCGGCGCTGAAGCGTTAAGTCTTTTTCGTTTTTTTGATCATTCATACTTTCGAAACCTTATTATAACCGTACTAAATAAAAATAAAATAAAAAATATGAAAAATCAATTTATTTGTAATGACTGTCTAATCCATTGTTATTAAAAGACCTTGTATAGTTATGTAAATTTGTGAAAATTTTTCTTGACAACAATATAAAAATAAAATATCTTTTCAAACGAAAGGTAGAGAAAGAAATAGTAAGGAAATAAAAGTGAAGAAATACTTTCCCGGCTATGATGACGAGCAATTAAAAGAAATGGGCGCCTTTCACACCGCTATGGAAATCAGCGGACAACCTCAGCTATGGCTAAAAACCTGGTTGTATCTGTACAATGTGCGTCATGAGTTAAATCAGTTCCTGGCGCCGCTGATCCACCAGGAAAATCTTCAGGTAATTTTTACCGGGGCCGGAACTTCCGCCTATATCGGAGACGTCCTGGAGGGCGTGTTTCTAAAAAAACTCAGTGTTCCCGCCCGGGCCGTGGCAACCACGGACATCGTTACCCATCCCGAACACTACTTTTTGCCTCATACGCCTACTTTACTGGTCTCATTTGCCAGATCCGGAAATAGTCCGGAAAGCATCAAAGCCATCCGTCTGGCCGACGAAATCGGTTCACAGATATTCCATTTGATCATAACCTGCAATCCCAAAGGCGCTCTGGCTAAAGAGGCTTCCCAGGCCAATCGCTTTGTTTTTATTCTTCCGCCGGAAGCGAACGACCAGAGCCTGGCCATGACCGGCAGCTTTAGCTCCATGCTGCTAGCCGGAATTCTGATCTCCCGTTTTAATGAATTAGAAGAACTGAAAGAATCGGTACGCATCCTGGCGGACTATGGCGTTAAGATTTTGAGAAAATACATGCCGCCTTTATTTCAGGCGGCGCAATTGCCATTTAAACGGGCCGTATTTCTCGGCTCCGGGATTTTTCAGGGCATCGCAAGGGAATCCCATTTAAAATTACAGGAATTAACCGACGGCCAGGTTATTTGCAAATTTGACACCTTTCTGGGATTTCGTCACGGCCCCAAAGCAGTGATCGACGCCGAAACATTGATGTTCTATATTTTTTCCAATCAATCTTATGTGCAAAAGTACGAGCTGGATCTCCTGGCCGATGTCAACAAAGGGGAAAAGGGGATTCTGAGTATCGCCCTCATGGAACACGAGCTTCCGGAAGTCGAAACGGACGTTAAGCTGGTGCTGACCGATCGCATGGCAAACCTGGAGGAGTGTTTTTTGGCTCCGGCCTACATTCTGCCGGCCCAGATGCTGGGTTTTTACAAATCGCTGAATTTAAATTTGAAACCGGACAATCCCTCGGAAAGCGGCACCATTACGCGGGTGGTTCAGGGGGTTAAGCTTTATCCTTTTTCAAAGCAGGACGCGGAAAGCAAATGATACATCCCATACAAAAAATCGTCGCACAGCATCGTCATGAACCGGAGAAGGGCATTTATTCCGTATGTTCGGCCAACCGTTACGTGCTGGAAGCCGCCATCCGTCAGGCCAAAACTGACACGTCCTTTTTGCTTGTGGAAGCCACGTCCAATCAGGTCGACCAGTTCGGCGGTTACACCGGAAGGACCCCGGCTGATTTTTATGCTTATTGCAGCAACCTGGCCAAAAAAGCCGGCTTTCCCACCTCATTCCTGGTTATTGCCGGCCCACCTCTGGGAGCCCACGGTTCGGCCGCCCACA
>CAZJNP010000535.1:0-2640 GCA_964547355.1 uncultured Calditrichaceae bacterium | reverse complement strand
GTGTTCATATACAGGTTAACCGTAGAACGAAACACGTGGTAGGGATTTCTTCGGATATGGATAAACTTGGCATCCGGAAAAATTTCCAGGAGCGTTTTTACCCGTGCCGTATGATGGGGCGACTTTAACAGAAGTTGCTTCTGATATTTTAAGGTGACCTTTTTAAGAAAATATACAAAGATTTCCTTCCACTCCTGTCTTTCTTCCTCTGTGATGTTGTGTAAGGTCAGGTAACGATCAAAATAAGCCTCTTGTTTGGGAAGCGCCCAACCGATTAACGGAGATTTTAATGACATTAAGCTGATGGCAAATTCATCCTCAGCCGGATCGTTATAACTCATCAGCATATTATCCATAGGACGTTTTTCAGGTGCTCTTCTTTTTAGCCTCTCCTCTACCAGAGGTTCAGAAGTCAAAAAAGTCCAGGGATTATAGACTTCATATATATTCGGATACGCAAATTGCGGGTCTTTACTCATCAATTTGTGTAAAAGCGTGGTTCCGCTGCGCCAATGACCAAGGATAAACAGGGGTGGTTCCTTTATTTCTGTTGCTGTTATTGCGTCGCCGAAATTTTTTAGTTCTTTTTTCATGTAAATAGTATTTCGCCAGCTCAACACGGTCAGCTTGAGAATGTTACCCCACTTTTTCGGAGGAAGGGCAAAAAAGTTTTTCCTTAATAATTCTGACCAGTGCGCAGAGGATAATCCGATCAACGTTTCCATAAAAATCCTGCATTAGTTTGATGATTTATAATACCTTAAGCCATTAAATTTTTGTGTATTAATTAAGATAAAAAAATGTTTAAATAAAATTTTGATCTATCTCAAAAAGAAACACATTCGTTTTTTGTTTTGAGATTAGCAGAGCGCCTGAATAATCGTCTCCCACATTTAGATTGTACAGCTTCCAGCGTTTTAGCTGTCCCGGATCGTGTTCTGTGCTTAACAGCTTCGCGGGTTTCCGGGGTGATAGGGAAACGGAAAATTTGCTTAACGGAATGGCCAGCCCTTTGCCAAGCGCCTTGATGTACGCCTCTTTCCTTGACCATCCGTTAAAAAAGGCATGAACGCGCTGATCTTCCGGTAATTGTTCCAATTCGGTCACTTCCTGTGGCGAAAAAAAACGGCGGGCGATTTTCATTCCGCCAAAGTCGGGACGGCGCCATTCCACATCCACACCCAAAGGTTCGTTTAAATTTACGGCCAGTAATCCCACCTGTTTGGAATGGGAAAGGTTAAATTCAATGTGACTACCGGGAAGGTAAGGCTTTCCGTGTTCATTGTGTTCAAAGCGGATGTCTTTAACCGAACATTCCAGATACCTGGCCAGTAAGTATCGCATTTGCGCGTGAGCCGCCAAAAATGCATTGCGATGTTTTTCAAACCGGAAACGCTGCGCCCTGAGCTTTTCTTCTTTCGATAAAAAATTCCAGAATTCCTTCAATGTTCGATCCGACAGATCAAGAGAAAATTTCCAGACATGGACGTTGTTTTTTAGCGTAAACGAACATTGAGCGTAAGGGCGCCAGTCATTTAATGTATTCATAAAGATTAGAAGTGTTTTAGGGATAACTGTGTTTGCAAATCACGCACGATGGTTTCCACAATGGTAGGCTGATGCTGCAGCAGGAAAAAATGGCCGCCGGGGAACATACGCAGATTAAACCCGGCTGTGGTATGTTCCTGCCATGCCTCCAGTTCCTCTCTGGTGGCGCCTTCGTCCTGTAACCCCCCGAAAACAGTAATCGGGATCGTAAAAGCCGGTTTCTGTGTGTACTGGTAAGTTTCGCATACTTCAAAGTCGGCGCGCAAAATAGGAATCATCAGCTGCATTAATTCTTCGTGCTCCAACACTTCTTTAGGTGTGCCGTTGAATTTGCGGATTTCCGCCACGAACTCATGTTCCGGCAATTGATGGATCGGTTTGTCGCGGTTGGGAAGATGCGGCGCACCCCGTCCCGATAGAAACAGATGTGCCGGAGCAGGGAAACCATTCTCAAGCAGGAAATGAGTTAATTCGTACACCAGCAGGGTGCCCATGCTGTGCCCGAAGAGGGCGTAAGGACGATCCAGTTCCTCTTTAATGCCTTGGGCAATTTGAGGAATCAATGAATGCATGCGTCTCTGCAAAGGTTCCCGTAGCCGGTGTCCGCGCCCGGGGATTTCCACTGCACAGAGTTCAATTGGTGCAGGCAGAAGGTCTGCCCAGGGACGAAAACTGATGCTCCCGCCGCCCGCAAACGGCAAACAGAAAAGTTTTAAAGTGGCAGCGGGATTCGGCTTTGGCTTAACAACCCATGCAGCCATTTTAATTTTCCTGAGCGTCCATTTTTTGGCGCAAACTCAAAGGGCGCATGTCCGTCCACACTTCCTTGATATAGGCCAGGCATTCATCCTTTGTTCCGGTTTTACCAGCATCTTTCCAGCCTAAGGGATTTTCCCGGTCGGCCGGCCAGATCGAGTATTGTTCTTCGTGATTCACCACGACTTTATAAACGGTCTTATCTTCGCGTTCTTCACGACTCATAATTCACTCCTTGGTTTTTGTAATTGAAATTCCAAATATATTTGTTTTTGATCTTTTTTAACATCTTCTTCTTTTAATCTGCGGATCTTGTAAGTGAACCCAATGTCTTCC
>CAZJNP010000534.1:0-2666 GCA_964547355.1 uncultured Calditrichaceae bacterium | reverse complement strand
CTTGAAAGCATCTTCCCAGTAAACAGAATGCTATTTGTTTAAGTTAAAAACAACAAATTATGTTGATGTCATTTAATACGGACATGGTTTTAGAGGTAAATACGTATTGATTTTAGCGGCGAAACTCTGTATTTTCATAAATAACTTTAGTAATCATAAAATGTTATGAAAAGATTTTTAATACATCTCGTGGCGGGTTTTTGGCTTTTAGCCGCCTGTACGAATCCTTTTACTACGCGCAGTGATGAAGTGGAGCCGCCGGATACACAGGCTAACGGCAGCTATTCCTATGATCCTGCGATTAATCCCGATCTGGTTTTTGTTAATTTCCGCAAATCCATTAATCAGAAAAAAATAGAAGAATACATGCGCTGTCTGATCCCGGACCAAAACCAGGCCCAGCATAAATTCACGTTTGACGCCGACCCTTACTTTAAAGACGAATTCTCCACCCGCCCCTGGACACTGGACGATGAACGAAATTATTTTACTCAGCTCATTCTAACGGACAAAAACGATTACCCGTACCTTTCGTTTGAATTTGCCGACTCTAATCTGTCTTTACGGCCGATTACGCCAACATCGGTTAATGATTCTCTGGAGACAAACAGCGTTTCGTACCGTCTTATAATCACGTATTCCCCGGATTCCGTCGTGATGTACCAGGGGCAAAGCCGGTTTAAAATATTTAAGCTAACCACACCGCCGGAGACCTGGCACATTTACTATTGGCAGGATGTAGCGGTCGATAAAAACTACGACCGGTGTTGGACGTTTTTAAAGCTTTATTTTAGAAAAAATACAAAATCATGAAGAGTAAATTCACGCAAATCAGGAAATTTTTCTTGTTAATAACCGTGTTTTTATTCGGTTGCGTTAATCCGTTTGCTCCTTCTCTTACAGATAATCCGGGCGGAAAAAACTTAATTCTTACAGAGCAAAAAACAGCAGAACAGGTGCTAATTAATTTTCAATACGCTTACAATTTCAAGGATTCTCTGGTTTATAGCGATTTACTCGATAGCAGTTTTTTGTTCATTTCGAAAAATTTTGCCACCGATCCGGTCACAAACATCACTTGGGGGCGGGACGTGGATATCAAAACTACGGTCGGATTGTTTAAACATTTTCAAACCCTAAATCTGGTTTGGGAGGGAACGGTTTACTCTCGCTTTTTAAATTCGGAACAAACATTGAAAGAAATCAAAAAAACCTTTAAACTAACCATAGACGGTGGAATTACCATTGCTCCTATTGGAGGAGAGGCATTGTTTATTTTCCAGAGACGATTAATCAATCCACCGGATACTGCCAGTATCTGGAAAATCATACGCTGGGAAGACCTTTCAAGTTTTTAACCGCTGTTTCACAGAATGTGGAGGCTAAGATGCATCGATTTGCTTTAGATATTGATCCTGTGGCATTTATCAGAAATGTTCTGGACGGACAAAATCCGGATCCGGTACACACGGTAGTGTTAGCGGAGTTAGGCGGTGCGGAAAGTATTGTCTGTTATTTACGTGACGATTTGAAAACTGTGAATGAAAGAGATGTAAATCTTTTTAGACAAATTATAAAAACATACCTTAATATTCGTACCAATTTAACCGAGGATAACCTCCGCACACTATTAAAGATCAAGCCGGACATGGTTACGCTGGTCGCACCGGGAGAAGTGACCTCGGTGGAACCCCTTTCGCTCGATCTGGATATGTACAGCCAGCAGATTCAAAACTACATCGCAGAATTGCGTTCCAACAATATCTTAAGTTCCGCATTAATTGAGCCGACCATCATGCAAGTGAAATTAGCCGGGAAATTAGAATTCGATTATGTGGAATTAAACGCTTCCAAATTAGTGGAAGCAGAAGATATGGATTCGGAGATGGATATTCTAAGCGAAATAAGCGCCGCAGCTATGGCTGCGAATAAAATTGGAATGGGTGTTAATATTTCCGGTCCGATCGGTTTTGACAATATTAAAGACATTGCCAGTATCGATTTTATTGAAGATATAATTGTAGGCAAACCAGTGTTGACCAAGGCACTGGCTATCGGATTTGAACAGGCGGTAAGAGATTTCATCTCTCTGCTGTAATCGCAGACATCTTTAATCGATTGAGGTAGAAATTTACTTTATGACGCGCAGCGTAATATTAACACTCGCCATCCTTGTACTGTTAGGCCGTTTAGCGGCTTCGGATGCGTCCACGCCTCGGGTGCAAAACTTTCAGTGGCAGAGTGAGCGCAGCTTTCTTGACTGGCGTTTGTTAAATCATGCCGAGAAAATCATAAGTCCGCAAAAATGCGCCATTCGATTTTCCGACGGAGCTCCCCAACAAGTAACGCTTCCCTTTTTTGTCGAAAATACGGATGAATTGATTTTTACATCGGTTTTTAATTTGCCCGATTCTTTACCGGACGCTAACCAGTGGTACCTTTTTTCCGCAGGCATGTCCAACAGCGCCGATGTTTTTGTAAACGGGCACGCTTTGGGAAGCATACTTAATAATCTGGCGCCCACAGAGATACATCTTCCTAAGGAACTTTTACACGGACAAAAGGTTCTTACTATCACCTTGAAACTGCGAAAACCCCGGGACGTGGCTTTAGGTTTTCCCACCCTGCCCCGTCTGTTTGCTGAAAAGGAATTCATTGGGATTATC
>CAZJNP010000533.1:0-2667 GCA_964547355.1 uncultured Calditrichaceae bacterium | reverse complement strand
ATCGTGGACGAGGTGGACAGTGTGCTCATCGACGAAGCCCGTACGCCGCTGATCATCAGCGGGCCGGTGAGCGAATCGACCCATAAATACAAAGAACTCAAACCTCTTGTGGAGCGCCTGGTGGCGAACCAGAACCGCCTGGTGAACCGGCTGATCAAAGAAGCCGAAGACCTGCTAAAAGAAGGCAAGGAAAACGAAGCCGGAAGAAAGTTGTTGATCGCCGAACGGGGCGCGCCTAAAAATAAACGTCTGGCCAAGCTTTATCAGGAACCGGGAATCAAAACCCTGGTTCAGGCTATGGAAAACGACTATTTGCGCGATAAGGGGCAGAATAAAGTTTCCGACGAACATTATTTTGGCGAACTGTATTACATCGTTGACGAGAAAAATCATATCATCGACCTGACCGAAAAAGGCAGGGAAAGTCTGAACCCGGCCGAACCGGAAATGTTTCTGCTACCGGATCTGGGCGAAGAGATCGCCAAAATCGAAAACGACGAGCAGCTTTCCTATGAAGAAAAACTGATTAAGAAAGAAGAACTGCACGATCTTTACAATCAACGTAGCGAAAAAGTGCAAAATGTGGCGCAGTTATTGCGCGCTTATACCCTGTATGAAAAGGACGATGAATACGTGGTTCAGGACGGAAAGGTATTAATCGTTGACGAATTTACCGGTCGCATCATGCAGGGACGGCGCTATAGCGACGGTCTGCATCAAGCCATCGAAGCAAAGGAAAACGTAAAGATCGAACGGGAAACCCAAACCCTGGCCACGATTACGCTTCAGAATTACTTCCGCATGTACGATAAACTGGCGGGTATGACCGGTACCGCGGAAACGGAAGCGGCGGAGTTCTGGGAAATCTATAAACTGGACGTAGTCGTTGTTCCTACCAATAAGCCGGTGATTCGAAAGGATTACGAAGACGTTATCTATCGCACCAAGCGCGAAAAATACAACGCCGTGATCGATCAAATTGAAGAAGAACGCAACAAAGGACGACCGGTGCTGGTGGGCACCACCACGGTGGAGGTGTCCGAAACACTGAGCCGCATGCTAAAAAGACGCGGTATTCCGCACAATGTACTGAACGCCAAACACCATCAACGGGAAGCCGAAATTATCGCCCATGCCGGCGAGCCGAAAGCGGTGACCATTGCAACCAACATGGCCGGACGTGGTACGGATATTAAACTGGGCGCCGGAGTGGCTGAGGCCGGTGGTTTGGCCATCATCGGAACCGAACGACATGAATCGCGCCGTATTGACCGCCAGTTACGCGGACGAAGCGGACGTCAGGGCGATCCCGGAAGCAGTATTTTCTTCCTGAGCCTGGAAGACGACCTGATGCGTCTGTTTGGCAGCGATCGTATCGCGCGGGTCATGGACCGGCTGGGCGTACAGGAGGGCGAGGTCATCACCCATCCCATGATTACCAAGTCCATAGAAAAAGCCCAGAAAAAAGTGGAAATGCAGAATTTTGGCATTCGTAAGCGTTTGCTGGAATACGACGATGTAATGAATCAGCAGCGTGAGATCATTTACGACCGCCGCAGGGTGGCTCTTTTGGAAGAAGATACCCGCGCTGAAGTGGAGAGCATCCTGGACGAATACATCGATCATAAACTGGACGAATACATCGATCCCCGGGGACACAGCGAGGAGTGGCCTCTGGATGAACTGGAAACCGACATTGGTACTGTGCTTAACATCTCGCTGCGGGAGGTTAAAGAAAATCCCGGCGCCTACGATGCGGAAAAATTAAAAGCGTACATCAAGGAACAAGCGCTGCGCATCTATGATGTAAAAGAAAATAGAATCGGCCGTGAACAGATGTCTTTCCTGGAACGATATTTTATTCTTAATGTCATCGACGAAAAATGGAAAGACCATCTGTATGAGATGGATATTCTGAAAGAGGGAATTCATCTGAGGGCATACGGCCAGAAGGATCCGCTGATTGAATACAAGCGCGAGGCGTTCCTGATGTTCGAAAAGCTGATCCACGACATCAATGAAACCACGCTAAGCTGGCTGTGGAAGTTCCAAGTGGTGGAAGAGCCGGTGAACCGGGCGGAAGCACGCCGGCATCAGCCCTCCCGCATTCAGCTGGTTCACGAAGCCGCCGACGGTCTGGGTCTTCAGACGGCGGCAGTGGGCGAGGAGTCGGATATTCAAAAGGCTTCCCGCGAGCGTTCCAGCAAAAAGCAACCGATTCGTGTGGAACGGAAAATCGGTCCCAATGATCCCTGCTGGTGCGGCAGCGGCAAGAAATACAAAAAATGCCACGGCCGTATGGAGGGCTGAAAGTAAGCTGCACACTTGTTGAGAATCATTTTTTCTGATTATACTTATTAGACTTTTGAATGAGTTGCAATAATACTATTCTCTAGGTGTGCTTGGGGCTGTCCTTAAAGAATTAAAATTATTTTTAGATAAAAAAACAGAAGGGTCTTACAGACATGCAGTTAGTAAAAATGAGGTAGCTGTAAGGCCCTATTTTGTCTATATGGACTCCGTTTAGAGCGGCGAGACGGGTCTTTTTCCTACGTTCTGGAACTGCCCTTAGAATACCTTAGATTGTTTCATCAAAGTTTATTATTTTTATTTTTTTATGTATGAATCATCTAATTCAGAGCAATTATATTCTACATAATATAAGAC
>CAZJNP010000532.1:0-2679 GCA_964547355.1 uncultured Calditrichaceae bacterium | reverse complement strand
GATTAACGGAGGAAGAGCGACATATCTGTTTTGCCCATAGCGATTTTAATCTGGGAAATATTATCATCAATCATGGTAAAATTTACGTGTTGGATTTTGGCAAGCTGGTTAAAGAGTCTTTTGGGTTGGATATTTCTCGGCTTTACCATCAAATGTATTTACTCTCCCTGAAACCGAAATATCATAAAAAGATGATTTCAAATTTTCAAAATGCATTGCTAAAAGGATTTGGCTGGAAAAACGCGCATGAAAGTTATCTTTTTAGATTTATGCTCATCAGGCATATTGTTACGCATTATACAGGACATTCAAGGTTTTGGGAACAGAACATCTTTGAAAAGCAATACAATCGCTGGGTACTTTGGAACGAACTTCAATTATTAGAAAAATTACTTAATGACGAAGTTGTTTAGTTTAATCCGTAACTGTAAAGCAAGATGAAAAAAAATATCAAAGAAGTGACATACCGATCGTTAACCAATTTAGGGATTACGAAGTTTTTTAGGACATTAAATCGTAAAAAGGCAGTTGTACTGACATATCATGGCGTAGTGAGAAAACTTCAAGAGGATTTGTCGATATATGAATACAGAAATTTTGTGCAAGAGGACGTTTTTGAACAACAAATTCAATTTCTTTTAAAACATTACAGACCGCTTAAAATAAAAGATTTTTTCGATCATCAGGATATAACTGGCGGTTTTTACATCACTTTTGATGACGGCTTTTACAACAATTATCGCTATGCTTTCCCTATATTAAAAAAATATGGACTTCAGGCCTCTTTCTTTGTGACCACCTCATTAATCGATAGCAAAAAAATGATCTGGACAGAGGAAATCACAAGATATATAAAACGCACACACAAGAAATCGCTTAGCATCTCATTAGAGGAAGAAAGGGTCTTTCCTTTAACGTCAGATACAGAAAAAGAGAAGGCTTCTTTTGAAATTAGAATGTACTTAAAAAGCCAGGAGCCGGAAATCAGGGCACAGTTAATAAAAGATTTATCCAGCCAATTAGATGATGTTCCAGAACAACTGACGGCCGAAGAAGAGGACCGCTATTTGTTTATGACCTGGGAACAGCTAAAAGAAATGCTTGAAAACGGTCAGGACATTGGCTCACATACCCATACCCACCCCATTCTGTCAACCATTTCTCCTGAAGAAAGTTTTCAGGAATTTAAAATATCCAAGGAGCTGATAGAAAATCGTTTAAATACAACCTGTTTCTCCATTAGCTATCCGAACGGCACAAGGGCCGATTTTAATCTGCTGCATGAAAAACAAGTGGCTGAATTGGGTTATAAATGTGCGTTTACCCAGATGCCAAGCTTCAATACAACGAAGACAGACCGATTTGCATTAAGAAGAATAAATATCAGCTATTATATGACCATGCCCATCTTTGAAGCGATTTTAGCAGGAGTCGGAATCGTTAAACAGTAAATTTTATGACCAATATTACCCATCATTTAATCACATCAGAAGCTGAATTTACCGCATTAGAAAAAAACTGGGACGCCTTGCTTGGCCGCTCCGGTATCCCCAGCCCCTTTTTAACCTGGAGCTGGGTGCATACCTGGTGGCGGGAATATGGCAGCAAATCGCCCCAAAACGAGTTGGCCATACTGCTCATTAAACAAGAGGATCGGCTTGTGGGAATCATTCCCGGTTATGTTCAAACCTCCACAGCCTATCTGCGCAAAACCAGAGTGTTCCAGTTTTTAGGAAGCGAATATGAATCTTCGGATTATTTGGAACCCATCGTTGATCCGCAATTGGAGCCGAATGAATTGGCTGCGGCTTTTCGGTACCTGTCCGAAAAGAAAAGCGTAGATATTTTTACCTTTGTCAATGTGCTTGAAAACAGGCCGTTTGTGATCCAGACAGGGAAGCTATTTAACAATCTCAACTCGCGCCCAATTATCAAACATCATCGAGTCTGCCCGTATATTACCATTAACCGCTCCTGGGATGAGTATCTTCAAGCCCTCAGCAAAAATATGCGCTATAATATCAGAAGAAGAACCCGCAAACTCGAAAAAGAGTTTCATCCCGAGTTTGACTGGTTGCAAAATGATGCTGAAATAGAAGATACTATTAACGAGCTCTTCCGGTTACATTCGGACAGATTCGAAAGTAAGTCCCGAAAGAGTATTTTTGTAGCCGAAAAGAGGCAGGGCTTTCACCAACAAATTGCACGCGAGTTTAAT
The DNA here is from genome assembly GCA_964547355.1 of uncultured Calditrichaceae bacterium. Classification (GTDB taxonomy): domain Bacteria; phylum Calditrichota; class Calditrichia; order Calditrichales; family Calditrichaceae; genus CAZJNP01. The sequence goes on along the minus strand of CAZJNP010000532.1, from coordinate 461 downwards.
GCCCGTGATATTCTACGCCTGTTCCGTCTGAAAATAAACGGCAAAGCGGTCGCTTTATTGTATTGTTATGAATATGGAAATCAGCTTTTCTATTTTCAAGCCGGGATGGATCCTGCCTGGGAAAGCTACAGTCCGGGGCTGGTATTAATGGCAAAGGTAATTCAATACGCCCATGACAAAGGCCTGGTGTTATTTGATTTTATGCGCGGCGATGAATCCTACAAATTTAAATGGACGCAGCAGGTCCGGAATATGGTCGTGATTGACCTCCCGGTTACCGCTGCTGGCAAAACAGCCATTCGGGTCCGTGAGCTTGGTTTGACCATGAAAAATGCCGTTAAAACCTTGCTCCCGGAAAAGACATGGAATAATCTTAAGCGTTTGGCCGGCTCTTAAATACCGGCTGTTTTTTTTTGCCTTTCGGTATAATAGTTCATCTGCCACGTATTTTTTCATAAACT
>CAZJNP010000531.1:0-2679 GCA_964547355.1 uncultured Calditrichaceae bacterium | reverse complement strand
CGCCATCAGTCCATCGCCTATGCCGGAAACCAGCACAATCCATTCGCTTTCCACGAACACATAATAGGTCAACAGAAAAATTAGCGCTATGGTCTTAGCGGCAATTGCAAAGTAAATGAGCCCCGGAGCTCGATCCACACAGCGCGCTGCCATCAGATAAGCCACACACATTACCAGATGAAAAACGCCACCCTGGATTTGGAAAAAACCGGCCTGGCAATTTACAAAACCAAAATACTTGAGATAGGAAGGGGGAAGAAGAATCAGGCCGAGCCCAACGGCAAAAGAATGAGCCGTAACCAGCCACAGGAAAAAAGTGATTCGAAACCGGGAATCGAGTACCATATCCATAAAAGGCTCTTTTAGTCGGCGTTTCAGATGATCATACAAAGAATATCCATTTCCTTAAATATACAAAATCCGAACTTCCGTTAAAAGAGAAATATGAAAAAGAGGTCATGTTGATTTCTTGATATAAACTGTTTTTTACCTCGACCTTATTGGAGAAAAGGATATATAATATAAAGGAATACGGCTCAAAGAATGTAATCCTTTACAAATTCCCTTATTCCCCTATACCCATATTACCCTATACCTTTTTTAAAATTAACCAACTGCACCTCACCCCTATATTTGCTTGGAACAAAATATATTTCACAAATTCCATATTTTTACTTATTTTTTGCAAGTACAACTCATAACTAAGTTTTCGATTTACAGGCTAATATTCTCAGGGGAAAACCAGTTGTTTAAAAAGAATTCTGCCGTTTTTTTATTCTTTTCTATTTTCAGTTTTTTGCTGTGGAAAACCCCTCTGCTTTTTAGTCAAACGCATTCCGCACCTGCTGTAACAAAAACGGATTCCTTGTATTCTGATGCGGTACCGGATTCTGCAAAAACTATTACCCCCCCACAGAAAATTCGTCTGTATCCGGTCTGGGAAACCTTATCGGGGAATTTAGCCTCTGTGCAAGATTCCGCGACCCGCGGCGTCTTTCGTTTTGAAGACCTGTTACGAATGAATTACAACGGCACTGCCGATGCATTCAGATATCGCTCCCGTTATTCGGTCACCGATTTCGTTGAACCGGGTCTGCCTCGTTTTGTCAGCGGATTGAATCTATACCCCCATCAGACCGGGGTATATTTTGAAGGACAACCCGTGAATGATCCCGTGAACGGCTTATACAATTTGCGTTTTGTTTCTCTGGATGCGTTGAGCGCCATCGAAGCGGGCGCATCTCCTCTTTTACGCAACCGCCTGTCCGACGCCATCCAGCTCACCGCACGCACGCTGATTCCAGAGCAGCCCTACACGCGGCTTATGTATCGCGAGGGCGATTTCGGCTACCTGGACCTGGACATCCAATTCGCCAAACGTTTCAGCGATCGTTTCAGCGTTCAACTTGGCGGCATCAACAAGTATTACGATCCCAACGGTTACCGCGGTTACGCCTTTCGGGGGCTGTTCCACACCCAGCTTGGCCAACAGTTGTATTCCAGAACCCGATTTCATCTCAACCGGGAATTGGTGCATTTTATCCCGCGCACTGCAGAATACCTTACCCGCAGGCGCGAGGAACGCAACGCCTTCACCCAGGATTTCTTCCTTTTTGATCCGGACAGCGCTTCCGGATTTTGGCAGGCTCATTTTGGCGCCACTTCCAGCCGGCGTCATTTAAGCGAAACACTGCGCGACAGCTTCGACCTGTTTGTAAATTTCGACCAATACGATCTTGAGGTGCGGCGCAGATGGTCGCGCGCTGAGTTCCAAATGGATCATACGGTAAATCTGTTTCAAACCAGAATCTGGGGCACTTCTTTTTACCGCCGTTATGTGGACAGTGGAGTAAACAGCGACCATGCACTAAAATGGCGTATTCGGCCGTTCTTTACGATTATGCCGGCTGTGAACATCCGGTACCGGGAGGGCTTCGACCCTTTGATCCTGCCCGCCATCAGCATAGGAGTACGGTTTCCCAAAGTAACCCTGCACGCTTCGGCTACGCGCTCTGCCCGTTTCCCCGACCGCAACGAGCTGAGTTTTAATGACGCACCTTTTAGCGGAAACAAAAATCTTCAACCGGAAAAGATATCGGATTTCCAAACGCAATTTTTTTGGCAGCCGCAAGCCAGCTTTAAGCTTGAGTTAAACGCCGGTTATAAAAAAATTACCAACGAAATTCTGCTTACCGGAACTACCTTCCAAAATTCAAACAGCCGTTCTTTTGACTATCTCAGCTTCCGAACGGAATTCAAGTATAGCACATTCCGTCTGCTTACCGGCGGACAGATCAACGACGCCGCGCTCAACATTTCCCCGCCCAAATCTTTTTGGCTGCAACTGCACTACCGCGATGGCTGGCTGAAAAATAAAATCATCATCGACGCCACCGCCGGTATTCGTTGGTTCGATGAACACCTTTTATTTGAATACACGCCGCAATTAGAACGCTTTTCCGTTTCGACATTACGCATTGGCTCCTATTTCCTGCCCGATTTTAAGCTTTCAGCCACTATCAAAAGCGCGCAACTATTTTTTGCCATAGACAATCCTTTCGCCACCCAGTACCAGATCGTTTACGGATATCCGGAATACTACCGTCGTGTGCGGGTCGGCGTAAACTGGGTGCTCTGGGATTAAACCGCTTATTCATTCCTTTTCATGCTGTAAATTAT
>CAZJNP010000530.1:0-2684 GCA_964547355.1 uncultured Calditrichaceae bacterium | reverse complement strand
CCTTTATGACTATCATTATAAATCGTGCGAATCTTTACATTTATCTCAAGCCTTGCACCCTGGCTCCAATCGATCGATTCAACTAGCCTTTGTTTTTCTGCTGATATATGTTTTGGTTCATCAGGGGCGATTTTAATTAATTTTATTTCATTACGCTTAATTTCTTCAAAATTACTTATCCAGTCTCTAAGCCCTTCTAGGTATTCAACAGTTATATCAAATGACTCTGATCTTAGCTGGTTTTCTTCTAAGTACAAAATTTCCAGACTATAGGCTGAATCCAACTTGAAAATTCTAGCAGAATGAAAGTTATCAAATGCTTGCCATAAACAAAAATAATCTCGATCATTTACATCTATAATTCTTCCTATCGCAGGAGTTATTTCTATCAAATCCCCTCTCTGAGCATTTGATAGACAAGTAATCAATAAAATAAAAAATAAACTTTTAAGATATAAAGTTCGCATTGCTTTTCTCTCCTAACAGCTTACAGAAAGTCCACCGGTTCAGAGCTTAACAAACGAGTTGTAATGATTGATTTTTTAACCCAAAATAAAGAATTCTTAACGATAAAGGAATAATTAATTTAAAAAGGGGCATAACGCCATGCGGCTAACCGGCGTGTGCGCTCATGATAAATACTCACTAAGCGGTGAAACCGGACGCATGCTCGCGTCTGTGTTGAAATCGTTGTTATGTTTCGATTTTGATTTTGCCTTCCATGTATTTTATTGCTTTGCCGGATATAAGAACCCGATCATCAACAATCTCACAAGTCAACTCACCACCTCGTGATGACAGTTGTTTAACACTAAACCGTTTTGAACCAATCTTAGATGCCCAATATGGTGCGAGTTGTGTATATTGCGGAACCTGTTACTGGATCTTCTGGGATGCCGTATTTGGGTGCAAAGAACCGTGCAACAAAATCATAGCGAGTCGACTTTGCTGTAATAATGATACCACGAAAATCGAGTTTTTTCAATTGTTCGAAATCCGGATTTGCAGATTCGATATCAATTTCACGCTCAAACACAACAATAAGATCTTCTGACTTCAGGCATTCAATAGGAGCTATATTAAATGCCTTAACAATTTCTTTGGGAATATCGCAGGCAACAGGGGGCTGCGCTGGAAAGTCCATGATTAACCACTCATTATCCTTCGTCACTGCCAATTTCCCAGATTTGGAGTCAAACTCAATCTTGTCTTTTTTATAGCCGAGAATATTTAACAAAACGTAAGCCGTTGCCAAAGTCGCATGGCCGCATAAATCCACTTCACTAACCGGTGTAAACCACCTAATATGGTAACCATTACCCTTTGGCACAAAAAACGCCGTTTCAGATAAATTATTCTCCGCTGCAATAGATTGCATTATCTCATCGGGAAGCCATGCCTCTAAAGGGCAAACCGCTGCCGGATTTCCTTCAAATAACTTAGATGCAAATGCATCTATCTGGTATAAGGTTATTTCCATCTGTTTTCCTCAAGAAACATAACATTGGAATTGTGCCGCGCGGGTACCATGTCGACACGAATGACTTTTTATTTCAAAGTTATATTCAATCCCATTTCATTTTTCATATGTAATAACACCTCGGCATTCCCCATTGCGTCATCAATTGGGTTATGAGTATGTTTTGTTTTTCTTAAATGTTTAAAGTTTTTAAACATGTCCTTAACCATACCCTTATAAAGGGAACCTAAATTAGTTGAACTAAATCCAAAAGGATTTTCATCAACAAAATGAATAAAGTACCAATTAATAAACTGCCAATCGAATCCATTGTTATCACTAAAAAACATCGGGCGGGAGTTGCAATTTTCATTTAACCAGTCACGAAACTGAATCATTACGTCCCTAGGTTCTTCAAATTCCAGTGTTTCTTCTCGACTAAAACCAGATACTTTTAAAGCCTCAGGGATCCATTTGTCACTTATCGGTTTAAGTTTCCCATAAAATGTTTTATCTAATTTTTCATCGACAATGACAGCACCAAAAGATATCATTGAATAGTCACCTGGTATTGGGCCGTCACTTTCGACATCAACCATTACAATTGTCATTTTTTATCCTTATTAATTCTTTTTGTAAACATAACGACCTGCGCTTTACCCGTGCGAGCGCGCCGAATATCTTGTCCGAAACATAAAACCCGACGCGTGCTCGCGTCGGGTTCAAACGCTTTTTAGCAGGCAGCCGATCTATTTCGTTGATTTCATATTAATTCATCTTTGTCTAATAATTGTTTGCTATGACGAACAGATACAATTATTATTTCTTCCATTTCAATTTTATATATTATTCTGTAATTCCCGAAAATAATCTCGCGAATATCTTTCCGATTAATTTCAGGAACTTTGCGACCCGATTTTGGTAATAATTTTAACTTATCAACTTCTTGAAATATCTTTACTAACCATCTACGGGCTACGGGCTGCTTCGGGTTTATCTAATGAGATATATTCTGCAATTTCAGTCAATCGTTTTTTAGAAAGGAGGGACCAAGTAATTTTCATTGTTTAAATCTTTTCAACAACTCTGCCTTTACTTGACTATGTGGAATTCCTTTGCCTTCTGCTATCTGTTTTTCGGAAATATGAATATCTTCCAATATTTCTAATTTCTCTATTAAATTTTGATAGTCATTCACATCCAATAAGACTGCGCTGCTCTTTCC
>CAZJNP010000529.1:0-2687 GCA_964547355.1 uncultured Calditrichaceae bacterium | reverse complement strand
GTATCCAACAGACCTACCGAAAATCTTGGAGGGAAATCTATTAAAAGATAATCCCGAACAGGAAAAAAGAACAGAAGCTTCTAAACCCATCAATTCACCGGTGTCATCCCCTAAAGCAATTTTGGTGATAGACGATGAAGCCATCATCAGGGACTTATTGAAAGAAATTCTGGAAGATATAGGGGTTCCGGTTTTTTTTGCCGAAACAGGCGAGAAGGGTATGGAGATTTTTCGGAAAGAAGAAAAAGAAATCGCTCTGGTACTGTTAGATGTTATTATGCCGGGAATGGATGGTCGAGAAGTGTATTACGAGATTAAAAATCAAAATCCTGATGTAAAAATCATCATTACATCAGGCTATAGTAAGACCGGTGTAATCACAGAATTAATGGAGGCCGGTGTGGACGGGTATATTCAAAAACCCTTTCAGATAGATATATTAATCGAAACCATAAATCGTTTATTGCAAAAATAAATCATAGAGCTGTTTAAAAAAATAGCAATTAATTGAAAGAATTAGTAATTTATTACTACGGTTTTTTATGTAAATGCGAATATGTGAAATGAAAACGGAGAAAGGATAGATGAAGAAAGTGCTTGTTCTCGGCTCTGATAACGCCTGCCGTAGTATTATGATAGCAGCTTTAATAAAACATTTATCATTCAACAGGATTGAAGTGTTCAGCGCCGGAATGAATCCTAAAAAAATCGATCCGAATGTAAAAAAAGTCTTACTCGAAATCGGCATCGATATTTCAAAAGAAAAAACACACTCCTTTAGTGAATATTTGCACACAAAATTTGATGTTATTATATCCACATCTGCGGAAGCGCGCGACAAGGCAAATAATTTATTGCTTGCCACTACGAAAATATATAAAGAACTGCCTGATCCTCGTGAAATCGAAGGCGGCAAAATTGAAAAAGAAAATGCGTTCAGGGAGTTGCGTGATGAGATCAATGAATGGCTTAATGAATTCATACCCCGTCACCGGCTGATTTCTGATAAATAGCATATCAAAAGACTGTTCTATCGCTTTAGTTGGAGGATAACATGCATAAAAAAGTTCCATCTCTCTCCCTTTTTCTCATACTAATATTACCTTTATGGCTTGGAATCGCTCAACCTGCCCATGCGCAGCATTCCGACAGCTCACAAATTATTGAAGCACAGACACAAGAACATGAAACAACCCAAACCGGTCACCAGGAAGTAAGGGAAGAGCACTTGGGAGAAAAACTGCCCATTTGGAGCGTTATTCCATTCATTGGAATTTTATTATCCATTGCCATTTTCCCGTTAGTGGCACCGCATTTTTGGCATCATCATTTTCCAAAGGTTTCCGCCGCCTGGGCTATTCTTTTTGCTATTCCGTTCCTTATTAGTTATGGTCAGGAAGCTATTCATGAAATTCTGCATATCTACCTATTGGATTATATCCCCTTTATCATTTTACTATGGGGATTATTTACCATTGCCGGTGGCATTTTAATAAAAGGAACATTGAAAGGAAGTCCGCAAGTTAATCTCCTGATTATTCTCATTGGTACCTTATTAGCGTCATGGATCGGAACCACCGGCGCGGCAATGGTCATGATTCGTCCTTTGTTGCGTGCGAACTCCAACCGCAAGCATAAAACACATCTGGTACTGTTCTTTATCGCTTTGGTGGCCAATATCGGCGGTTCGCTGACGCCATTGGGCGATCCTCCACTGTTCCTTGGTTTTCTGCACGGGGTTAGTTTTTTCTGGACGTTGAGCTTGCTTCCGGAAATGCTGGTCGTTTCAGTAATTCTGCTTGTAACGCTATTTTTAGTGGATTCATATTTTTACCGCCTGGAAAAAGTACAACCGGTTCTGAGTGCAGAAGAAACTGAACCTTTAAAGATTGAAGGTGCCTTCAATTTCTTATTTCTTTTAGGAGTTGTGGCAGGCGTTATTTTTAGCGGAATGGCTCATATTGGGCATGTGAATGTGCTGGGTGTTCATATGTCCATTCAGAATATCATCCGTGATTTCTGGATCATTCTGATGGGTATCCTGTCTTTAAGACTCACTAAAAAAGAAACCCGACAGGGTAACGATTTCAGTTGGTTCCCGATTCAGGAAGTGGCCTACCTCTTTGCGGGTATTTTTATGACGATTATCCCTGCCTTGGCGATTTTACAGGCAGGTGAACATGGCGCTTTTGCTGCATTAATTCGTGCCGTAAAAGAACCCTGGCACTATTTCTGGTCCACCGGTACTCTATCCAGTTTCCTGGATAATGCGCCAACTTATTTAACATTTTTTAACAGCGCACTTGGTAAATTGGGTATTACCGAGGCGCAAATTCGAGCCGCGTTTATCGCTGGCGAACACGCAGAAAAATTTCCCGAATTTATTTTGTATCTCAAGGCGATTTCAGTGGGGGCGGTGTTTATGGGTGCCAATACTTACATTGGCAATGCGCCCAATTTTATGGTTAAATCCATCGCCGAAGAACAGGGCGTGGCTATGCCCAGCTTCTTCGGATATATCGGTAAATTTTCGCTTCCCATACTGATTCCATCATTCATTATCATCACCATCATTTTCTTTTAATTTTAGCAACTAGCTAAAACAGCGGGTTTTGTATGACCCGCTGTTTTTTCTCTTTCATGAAATCATATTGATTTTTGTAAATTCGCATTATTTTATATATTGT
>CAZJNP010000528.1:0-2689 GCA_964547355.1 uncultured Calditrichaceae bacterium | reverse complement strand
GATCGGTACACCTCCCGAAAGCTGGAAACCCTATTTGTTTCTGTAAAAAGGTCCCCCCTCTTTTCCCATATCACGTCTCAAAACAAAGATGCAAGTTTCCCCCACCACCAATTCTTAATTTCCAACTCCGAATTCCTAATTCCCGGTCCTTAATTTCTCAGCTCTAATTCCCAGTTCCCAATTCCAAGATTTAATACCTGACTACTCTTTAAGTCTACATTTCAATCACCTAAACTACCACCAGCGACCAAAGAAAAAACAAATCCCCCTTGAATTTTGCCCGTTTTATGTTCATTTTATTCTTATGAAAAACAGAAGCCTGCGCAAAAACACGCTTACCCTCATTCAAGTTTTAGTGGTATTGATTTTTATCGGCGGTATTTACCAGGGAGCGCAAAAAGCCGGCATCGGATTACCCTTGGCGCCTCGCGAGGAAGGCGTAGTTGTTTCGCATGGTGCGCGGCAGACTCTGAAAGCCGGAGACATCCTTATTGCCGTTGACGGACAGCAGATTTCGGCCATTGAAGACGTTGAGTTTCTATTAGACAGCAAAGCGATTGGTCAACCGGTGGCGTTTACGGTACAGCGAGAGGGGCACACACTGCGTCTCCCGTATGTTCTGGTGGCGGAAAACTCCGTTTTGTATTTAGGCACCTTGTTTCTGGTGGCTGTGCTGTTTTTTTCGCTGAGTGTTTTTGTGCTGCGCAAACGTCCCCCGGACAACGAAGTGGCAATGGTGTTTTTCTGGATTTCAGTAACCGTCGGTTTGCACATCGCCACCACCTTTGGCCGTTTTACGGTTGGCCCGTGGCATCTGGGTTATTTTTTACGTCTAGTCTTTTTATTGGCTTCTGCGTTTACTCCCGTTCTCTTTGTTCATTTTACCTTTATTTTTCCGTACCGGAAATGGCAACGTTACAAAAAAATGGTAACCGTATTCTACGGTTTCTCTTTTTTATTCTTTCTGATTCTGGCCGGATTGTTTTTGCGCGCGGCCGTTCACCGTTCCGTGAAACAATTCCACGATTTTATGCTTGGTTACAATCTGGGACGTGTTTTATTTGCAGCTTCATTGTTCTTTGGTGTCGCCAATTTTATTCATTCCTACCGCAACGCGCAGGAAGAGGCTTCGCGCAGGAAGCTACGCTGGGTGCTACTGGGTATTATCATCGGGCCGTTGAGTTTTGTACTGCTGTGGCAAATTCCTCAGGTGATTTCCTCCATGTCTTTGGTGCCGGAAGAAGCGCTGCTTCTGCTAACCGTATTTACACCGCTAACCTTTGCCATCTCCATCGTTCGTTACCACATTCTGGATATAGATTTTATTTTTAACCGCAGTACGGTGTACTTAATGGTATTGGGACTTTTATTGCTTTTATATGCCACTATTGTCGCTTTGGTAGCGCTGATTGTGGGCACGTTAACCATTCGGGCTTCTATTATTGCTTCTGCAATCGCCGCGGTGATTGTGGCCTTATTATTCGAACCTTCCAAAAAAGCGGTGCAGCATTTTGTGGATCGAAAATTTTTTCGGGTGCGCTATAATTACCGCCTGGCACAACGAGAGTTGACAACCCAACTGAACCGATTCGTGGAATTAAACACCCTGGCGCGGTTTGTCGTGGACAAACTTTCTGAACTGTTATTGCCTAAACAAATCGCTCTCTATTACCTGCCGGACAAACAGCCTGTAAAATGGCAATGCCTGGCCGGAGTCAATGTCCAAAGCGTTTCGCCTCCTTTAGAACAGCAATTAAATGCCTTTTCCGCTCATTCTCTAAAACCGCTCATGGCGATTAAACGATATCTGGAACCAGGCATCGAATTTGAAACCGCAGAGGAAAAACTGTTTCGGGAAAACGGAATTGTACTGGCCATGCCCATACGCCTGCAGAACGCTGAAACTTGCGGTTTTCTATGCCTGGGTCCCAAACAATCGGAAGCGCCCTATAGTCACGAAGATCTGGATTTGCTAAAAACCGTAGGCATTCAGGTCGGCTTGGCTATGGAGCGCATCCGGTTGCAACAGGATTTGCTGATTCAACATGCGGAAACACAGCGTCTTAATGAATTGAATCGTATGAAATCTTATTTTATCTCCAGCGTGTCGCACGATTTGCAAACCCCGTTAACTTCCATCCGGATGTTTGCTGAATTGCTTCAGACCAGGCAGGACATCAATCCTTCGCAAAAAGTAGAGTATTTAAATATCATCATCGGAGAAAGCGAACGTCTGTCCCGTCTAATTAACAATGTGTTGGATTTTTCAAGAATCGAACGCGGCGTTAAAAAATATACTATGCAAGATGTGGACCTAAAGGAATTGGCACAGCAGGTAATCCGTTCCATGCGGTTCCAATTACAGCAAAACGGTTTTGAACTGGATGTTCAACTACCTGCAAAAAAACAGATGATTCAGGCCGATCCCGACGCCGTTATCGAAGCGATTACCAATTTAATCTCCAACGCCATAAAATATTCCCCGAACCGCAAGCGCATTCAGGTGAAGGTTTTTTCCCGGGAAAACTTCAAAGCAATCAGCGTAAGAGACTGGGGCATTGGCATAGCGCCGGAAGAACAGGAGCGGATTTTCGAAATGTTCTACCGCTCCGGTCAAAATCAAGTGAAATCGGCAGGCGGCGCCGGATTGGGATTGACATTAGTACAGCATATCATGCAGGCCCATGGC
>CAZJNP010000527.1:0-2695 GCA_964547355.1 uncultured Calditrichaceae bacterium | reverse complement strand
GCCTTAAGCAGATCATACCGGTGCAGAGCAAGGCGCGGCCAGTCGTTTTTTATCCACGTTTCCAGAATGGAAGACAAAACCGCCAGAGGATTGCGCAAAAGAAAAATGAATTTGGCCGCGGGAAAAACGCGTCGCAGTTCGTTGATGATGAAATAGTAGCGCGGGGTCTTGTCCAGAAACAACTTTTTACCGACGGGCTCTAAAATCCGCTGATATAAAAAGCTACCCATGCGTCGTAAGGCTTCCACATAATCTTCTTCGCCGTTGGGCAGCTGCGCCACAAAATCCTCCCAGCCGATGACGGCGTCGCGGAAACTAAATTCGCTTTCCACGCCCTGCTTTTTAAGGGCATACAAAGGATGCAGCATAATCCAGGGCTCGGCCATCGTGTGGATGTGCGAATGCCCCCCCAGAACGCGTTGCAGCAGCGTGGAACCCGCCCGGGGCTGCGAAATCAGAAAAATGAGATTTTCCCCGCCGCTTACCGCAGAGGAGATTTTCGCAGCGCTTTTATTTTCTCTTTGCATGATGCGGAAAGCCGGCGCTTTTTGGCTGACCAGATAATCGTTCTTGAGCAGGGTGCGCAGGTTTTCCAGCACGTACTCCCGTTCCTGCGCGCTTCTTTTTTCCAGGAGATGGATGTTTTTATCGACGACCCGTTTGGCCGAATCGTAAATATCCTGATGAAATTGATGATGAATGCCGCCCGGCTGATCACGGTAAACCACCAGAGCTTCCCCGGAGTACGCCACCGGATATTTGGCCGTAACGCGTATTTTCAAATCCCAGTCCGAGTAGATGCCCACGCGCGCATCGCGTTGAAATTCCAGATACGTGCGGCGGTAGATCAGTTCGTTGCGAAACAGCGCCCGGGTGTCGCGAAAAAAGCGCTTGGCAAATACGGGAATAAACACGTCGCCCTGCGGCGGAGGCGGATCGCCATCCTGGACAAACCTGCGCGTCTCAACACCGTGTTCATCACAAAGGATGACGTTGGAATAGGCCACTTTGGCATCCGGATGGTTTGTCAGGGCCTGCCATTCCATCTCCAGCTTACGCGGCATCCATTTGTCGTCGCCGTCAATCTCGCTTTGCAGCTCTCCGGTTACCCAGGAACGGGCAAACAAACCGTTATAGACGTTTCCCAAATTTTTCTCATGACGAAAGGCCTTAATCCAGTTGGGATATTTTTTCGCATAACGCTGAATGATCTGCCACGATCCGTCCTGCGAGTGGTCATCGGCGATGATGATTTCATAGGGCTTCAGCGTCTGGGACAGTACGCTTTCAATGCATTCTTCCAGGTATTTCTCGAAATTGTACGAAAAAATAATCACGCTGATTTTTGGCTGATACGCCGGTTTTTTGTGCCCCTGCTTTTTGTTTGTTTTCTTTTTGCTCATGTTAAAGGCCTTTCAAAAAATACTCTGTCCCGGGCAGTCGTTCTGTTAACTGCAATCTTTATTATCGCAACCAGGCAAATTCTCACTACCTGGCTCAACGGACGCCGCTGCTTTCGGTTGGGCTTTCCGCGCTCAGGTAAAAAAGCGGCCGACGGTAAAACTCGCTGAACGCCGGCAGATCATAACGGGCATAATATTCCCGAACCGCCGCCTCCGCCGTCGACGGGTTATCATTCAAGCGCAGGATGATTTCCGGCTCCATGGCAAAATATTCGAACACGCCCTGTTGTCGTACTGTAAAAATTTTATCTATTTCCCAGCCGGATTGGCGAAATATTTTCGCCATAAACAGCACCTTGCCGGCGTCGTCCTGCACGGGCACGAGTGGTTTTGCCTTATTGCCACCCCAGTTAAAACCCATCTGGAAAACCATGCAGGCCGCTTTAGTGCGCATTTTCTTTAAATATGCCGCCGCGTATTCGGAAAAAGTCTCCGGAGTCACCAGCCCCTGGTCAAAATCCACCCCGGCATGATGCAGCACGTTGTAGTTCAGCAGGCAGTCGTGCCGGCCCAGCGCATCGATGTGGCTTAAATCGACGAACAGATTTTTCACCTGCACGTTTTGCAGCGAAAACTGATTTTTAATGGCTGTGATAAAGCGATGGTGATTGGGATTAGCCTCATATGCGTACACGGTAAGATGGGAAAAGCGGTGCGCCAGACTCAGGGAAAAAAAGCCGGTATTTGCGCCGATATCGCCCAGCACATCTAAGCGCGTAAAATCCATGTGCGCCAACAGATTTTTGTAGCGCGCCGAATCACCGCGCCATGTTTCGTCCAGCTCTACCGAATACCCCAGCGCCTGCTGAACAAAAGCGGGAATATTCTGATAGACGGCGTGCTTGGTTCCGTCGAAATACAGTTTTTCCAATTCCTGAAGATTCACAGCCACTACAGCCTCCGCGTCATCAAATTCGTTTTTAGCTCCCGGAAAAAATAGGGCCAGGTGTCCCGGCGCAGATACACATCGCCCAGTAAGGCTTTGGCTACGGCGTAAACTTTTTGCCAGCGCCGGTACACATGCCATGTGAGTTTTTTCCCGCTGCGTATATTTTGCAAAATGCCGCCCAGCCACAGATAGGGTCTGGAAGCCGTTAACGCCGCTTCCTGGCCGGGGTATTTTCTTCCTTCCAGCGATTCATAAATGAAAGCGTCGAAAATAGGTACCCGGTTGTCCACAAAAAGCTGGGACGGCCCCCACAAACGGGGGTTGGCTTCGATCAGTACATAAT
>CAZJNP010000526.1:0-2699 GCA_964547355.1 uncultured Calditrichaceae bacterium | reverse complement strand
GCTTTAGAAGCAGTGGATGATTTTTTGTCTTTATAATCGGTGATATAAAAACCGCTTCCTTTGAAAACTAGACCGGCGCCGGCGCTGATTTTTCTTCTAACCACACCACCGCATTTAGGGCAAGTGGTCAATGGCTCAGCGGTGATTCTTTGGAATTCTTCAAACTCATAACCGCAATCCGTGCAAATATATTCATAGGTGGGCATTTCGTTTCCTCCTTACTAATTCCTTCTCAAGCTCTAAGATAACACGCTGCAAATACAAGCCACGTTGATAATATCTTCTACGCTGCAGCCGCGAGAAAGATCATTGTAAGGTTTGGCCAGGCCTTGCACGATGGGGCCAATCGCCTCGGCGCCGGCCAGACGCTGGGTAATCTTGTACCCAATATTGCCGGCATCCAGATCGGGGAAGATAAATACATTGGCTTTTCCGGCTACCGGACTGCCCGGCGCTTTCTTTTTGGCAATGGATTCCAGCAGGGCGGCGTCAAATTGCAGCTCGCCATCGACGGCCAGCTCCGGCGCAAGTTCCTTTACCTTCTCCGTTGCCTGAACCACCTTTTCCACATCCTCGTGCTGGGCGCTGCCTTTGGTGGAGAACGAAAGCATAGCGACTTTTGGTTCGCTGCCAGTTAACAAACCATGCGTCCTAGCGCTGCTGATGGCGATGCTGGCCAATTGTTCTACCGTAGGATTCGGAATGACGGCACAGTCTCCAAACGTCATTTCTCGCCCATCAGGCATAATCATTAGAAAAGAGCTGGAAACGGCCGTCATATTGGGTGCCAGACCTACGATCTGGATGGCTGCCCGCATGACGTCTGCAGTGGGAGAATCCGATCCGGCCACTGCGCCGGCGACATCACCGTGGCGCACCATAAAAGCGCCGAAGAACAAAGGATTTTTTACGGCATCCGCCGCCTGTTCCCGGGTGATCCCTTTATGTTTACGAAGTTCATAATATTCCTCAGCCAATCGGGGCAGGGAATCGGAATTTTGGGGATCGATAATTTCGATACCGTCTATCGAAACGTTGTGATCACTGGCAATAGATTGAATTTGTGATGGATTACCTAAGAGGACCGGTGTAACCAATTGCTGGTTCTGTAAAAAAGAAGCGGCTTGAACAATGCGCGGATCGTGCGCTTCTGGGAAAACGATTTTTTTTATATTTTGCGCTGCCTGTGCTCTGATCTGATTAATGCGTTCCATGTTACGCGCCTTTCTTGTTTAATTTCTCTTTTAGTTTCAGGGATACAAATTTAGTTACAAATTTATCTATATTTCCACCAAAATTTGCTACATCCTTAATAATTGTAGAATTTAAATACGTAAATTTTTCGTTGGGCATCAGGAAGACTGTGGTAATTTCTTTAGCCAGATGGCGGTTCATTAACGCCATTTGAAATTCATATTCGAAATCGGAAATGGCGCGTAATCCCCGGATGATGACCGAAGCATTCATTTGATGGGCAAAGTCCACCAGCAAGCCGTCGAACTGTTCCACGGTTACATTCGGCAAAAGTTTCACTGCGTCCCGTATCATTTCCTTGCGTTCGTCTATGCTGAACAAGGGTTTTTTTGAGACGTTAACGGCTAATGTAACGATTACCTGATCAAATAATTTGCTGCTTCGTTCGATGATATCTACATGCCCTAGGGTGATGGGGTCGAATGTGCCTGGATAAATGGCTATTTTGTTATTCGTCATTTTTGTGCTCCATGATGGTTATTAAACTACGACCAATTTTTTTTTGTGAAAGGATATTGTAATAATTGGATTCCTTAGCAACAGGATTTGAGATTTCATGTTCCACTACCAGAAGACCGGAGGGAACAAGCAGGGAAGAGGAAAATAAAAGGTCAAGCAGATGCTGTAATTCCGGATACTTGAAGGGCGGGTCCATCAAACAGAGGTCATAGCTCTGATGGTGGTGGCGAACCACGGTAAACGCATCTTGCAGAAGGATTTCATAGTCTTGTTTTGGGATTTTTAAATGAGCGAGGTTTTGTTTGAGAATCTGAACAGAGCGGTAAGATTTTTCCACAAAAGATACTTTTCGGGCGCCGCGGCTAAGAGCTTCGATGCCAAGGCTGCCACTGCCGGCAAAAAAATCAATGACTTGTTTATCAACGGGAAAATCGAGTAAGATATTAAAAATGTATTCCTTTACCCGGTCTGTGGTGGGCCGGATACTAAGGTCACGGCTACTTTTTAATTTTCGCCCTTTGTAAATACCGGATATGACTCGCATTCTCTATCATAAGCTCGGTGCAAAAAGATGAAAGATAATTCTCAACTGGTAGCGTTTCGGATTAAAGGTTTTCTGGTCTTTAGCGGTTAAGTTTAGCTTATGGATAGACACATTTTTTCCGGAGTTGGCTAAGCTTTCTAAAAAGGTCAGACAATTGGCCAGGCTGCCGGAAAAAGAAGAGGTTATCTCATAAACCGTAAACGATTCCCGATGTCCGATATTTTTAAATTGCTGCTTCGTTACTTTAATATTGCTGTTTCCGGCCAGATAGCTGATCCACTCTTGGGCTTTTTGAGGGGTTTCCAGCGGGATGGTTAATTCCTGTCCGCTGCCGGCGGCGGAAGCAGAGGCGGTGGCTAAATCAATTTTAAACAAGCCGAGAAGTCCGTTGCTTCCGGGACGCAGCTCCGTAGAGATAAGAGAAATTTTATAATTTTTGAAC
>CAZJNP010000525.1:0-2709 GCA_964547355.1 uncultured Calditrichaceae bacterium | reverse complement strand
GCTGCGAACCGCGCTGAATGCACTAGGCGGTGTGGAACGGTTTGTCAGCTCATGGGATGTGGTGGTGGTGAAGCCGAACATCGGCTGGGATCGGCCGCCTGAACTGGCCGCCACAACAAATCCGGATTTAATCTACGCACTGGTAAAAGCATGCTATCAGGCCGGGGCGAAGAAAGTGAAAATATTTGACCGCACCTGCAATACCGACCGCCGCTGTTACCGCAATTCCGGCATTCAAAAGGCGGCAAAAAAAGCGGGGGCAGAGGTGTCCTTCATACGCCCTAACCGGTTTAAGGAGATTCCGATTAACGGCGCGCTGGTTAAATCGTGGCCTATTTACAGAGACTTTTTGGAAGCGGATAAGGTGATAAACGTGCCCATTGCCAAGCACCACTCATTAAGCCGCGTTACGCTGGGCCTGAAAAATCTGATGGGTGTCATGGGCGGCGACCGGGGGCTGATCCACAATAATTTTAACCGGAAAATCGTCGAGATCGACCGCCACATTTTGCCTACCTTAACCATCATCGACGCGTATCGCATTTTAACCGCCGGCGGCCCTCAGGGCGGCAATCCGAATTATGTGCAAATGCCCCGCGTCCTGATTGCCAGCGATTGTACGGTGAGCGCGGATTACCTGGCGCTGGAATTGTTCAATCTAACCTTGCAAGATGTGGAGCACATCCGGCAGGCCGTGGAGATGAAACTGGCCAAATATGATCTGAACAAACTAAACGTGCGGCGTATCGAGTTGGAGTAGGTCTCGAATGTGCCCACAATCGGAAAAAAACAAAGCAGGACGGTTACCCGCCATTTTTTGAATAAAACCTTTGGGTAATTGTTGTTTTGCGTAAAAGCGTATTAAAATAATTATCTTAAGAAGAATTGACTCAAAAGATTTTGTTTATTGGTGTTGTAAATAAGACAGAGCTCAAACATCTGAATTAATCGTAAGTGAAAACCATAGGGTTTTGCAGCTTAGCGTCTTAGCGTGAGATTAAATCAGAGGCCTTCAATTATAATTGGGTTTGAGGGAAAGGTCGTTTATAGTTAATAAATAGCATCTCTTCGACGCAACGACAAAGCGGGGGCCATGTTAGTTCAAATCAGACGGCTGGTTCAGATATCGTTTTTTCTCTTTTTCCTTTATCTTTTTCTGAAGGCAAGGTATCCTTATTCACCCCCGCCGGATGCCGATCTGTTTCTACGCTTTAGCCCTCTGCTTCCCCTGTTTGATTTCATCAAATCTCTGCACATTTCCTGGCATCTGTGGCCGGCCCTTGTGATTTTAGCGCTCACGCCGTTTTTAGGGCGCGTCTTCTGCGGCTGGATGTGTCCCCTGGGCACGCTGCTGGATGTTACGGATAAATTTCTGAAGCCGCCCGATAACCGCACGTCAGGAAAGTGGCAAAAGCTGCGGTTTGTTAAATTCGGTCTGCTGCTATTTCTGCTATTTGCAGCTCTGTTTTCCGTACACATCTGGGGCTTTTTTGATCCGCTTTCGATTTTCAACCGGGCGTTGACCGTTGTGTTTTATCCGCTGTTTACCCTGATCGTGGAAAACGTTTTGCTGTTCGGGCTGAATCTGCCGCTGGTCGGGAATGGGGTTGGAACGCTGTATGATGTGTTTAAACAGACGGTCATGCCGGAAAATCAGGCCCATATGCAGCAGTTGTTCTGGATCATGCTTTTTGTGGCTGCTATACTCGGGCTGGAAAAATTCTCACGGCGCTTCTGGTGCCGATATATTTGCCCGGCCGGGGCGTTGCTTGGTTTCCTTTCTCAGTTTCGGCTGTTGGAGCGTGTAGTTTCCGACAGTTGTCCGGTTTGTTTGCAGTGTCAGCATGAATGCAAAGTGGACGCCATTCCCGAGAAAGACCCATTCCGCAACAGCAAGGTGGAGTGCATCCAGTGTTTTAGCTGTGCGGAGCAATGTCCGGAAAACTACCAATCGATCAAATATCGCTGGCGCTGGCAGCCGTACCGCTCGGAGGTAGATTTTAACCGGCGCAGGTTTATCAAAACCGGCGCTGCCAGTTTAATGGCAGTCAGTGCGCTTCAGCTCGGCTTGACCAACCGGGCAGAGACGGACCGGCTGATTCGTCCACCGGGAGCGGTTCCTGAAAAGGAGTTTTTAGACCTGTGCATACGCTGCGAAGAATGCGTGCGCATCTGCGCTACTAACGGCGCCTGTTTGCAGCCGGCGCCCATCCGTACCAACCTGCTGGATTTGTGGACGCCCGAAGCCGTGATGCGCGAAGGCTTCTGCGAATTTAATTGCAATCTGTGCGGGCAGGTGTGTCCCACCGACGCCATTAAACCGCTGACTCTGGCGCAAAAGCAAAAAACCGTCATGGGCCTGGCCATATTTGACAAGGACATCTGCATTCCTTACAACCGCAATGAAGAATGCCTGGTCTGCGAGGAGCATTGTCCGGTTCCGGACAAAGCGATAAAACTTGAGCTCAAAGAAGTGCGTCTGCCCGACGGAAGCATCAAAAAAATAAAATTTCCTTATGTTGTCAAGGAATTGTGCATCGGCTGCGGCATCTGCGAGTTTAAATGCCCGCTTCCGGGAGCGGCCGGTATTTTCATTAAAACCCCCGGGCCGGCGGAGACTACAGCGCCACCTTCTTTGTTTTAAGACCATGAGAGAAATTCTAAGGGGGACAGATATTACAGATATATGGGTATAAAGGGGGTAGGGTG
>CAZJNP010000524.1:0-2723 GCA_964547355.1 uncultured Calditrichaceae bacterium | reverse complement strand
GGGTATGTCGGTCTGGTTGTAGGTACCTGTTTTGCCGATTCCGGTAATGATGTGGTTTGTGTCGATGTGGATGAAAAAAAGATCAAAATGCTGAACGAAGGACAAATCCCTATTTATGAGCCCGGCCTGGAGGAAATGATCCGGCGCAATGTGGAACAGGAGCGTATCTCTTTTACTACCGATAAAGAAGAAGCAATTCAAAAAGCCCAGGTCATATTCATAGCGGTTAACACCCCGCCGGATGAAGATGGTTCTGCGGATTTGAAACATGTGTTGGCAGTGGCGCGCGATATCGGAAAATATATGAACGGTTACAAGATCGTGGTCAATAAGAGCACCGTGCCGGTGGGAACGGCAGACATGGTAAAGGAAGAAATTAGCAAATGGACGGATCATAAATTTGCAGTGGTTTCCAATCCGGAATTTTTAAAGGAAGGGGCTGCAGTTGAAGATTTTATGAAACCAGACCGGGTGATTATCGGTACCGATGACGAAGAGGCTCTGGAAATCATGCGCAATTTATACGCACCTTTTGTTCGAACCGGAAAACCCATCATTGAAATGGACGTTCGCAGTGCAGAGTTGACCAAATATGCCGCCAACTCCATGTTGGCCACTAAAATATCTTTTATGAATGAAATCGCTAACCTGTGCGAAGCCGTGGGAGCCAATGTGGAAATGGTGCGGCGCGGTATCGGTTCGGATAAGAGAATCGGTCCTTATTTTATATTTCCCGGCCCTGGGTATGGCGGTTCGTGTTTCCCGAAAGATGTAAAAGCGATTATTAAAACAGCCGAAGGATACGGGATCGATTTAAAGATTCTGCGTGCTGTTGAGGATGTGAACAATCGACAGAAAACCATTTTAATGAATAAAATAAAATCTTATTATAAAGATGGGTTGAAAGATAAAACGTTTGCTATGTGGGGATTAGCCTTCAAGCCGAACACGAACGATATGCGTGAGGCGCCGGCCATATCCATGGTACGGGCTTTGGCACAAGAGGGCGCCAAAATTAACGCCCATGATCCCGAAGCATTGAAAGAAGCCGAGTGGCGTTTCGAAGATTTAATCGACAAACAAGTTTTCCTGTTCAAAAAAAGATACGACGCCCTGGAAGGCGCCGACGGGTTAATTATTATGACAGAGTGGAACGCCTTCAGAGAACCGGATTTTTACCTGATCATGGAATCACTCAAACAACCTGTGATTTTTGACGCCCGTAATTTATACAATCCGGAACGTATGAAGAAACTCGGCATCGACTATTTCTCCATCGGACGGCCGGGTATTCAGCTAAAAATCAAGACACCGGTTTAAAGCGCTGGTTTCCGAATAAAGAGCTGTTAATTAGGCGAAATAGAGGATTACAAATATAAATGACTGGAGATGATATGGAGTTATTAGAAAAGATTCATCAGAAAAAAGCCGTGGTGGGTGTGGTCGGTTTGGGTTATGTGGGCCTTCCGCTCCTCATGGAATTTGTGGAACAGGGCTTTAAGACCCTAGGGTTCGATATTGATCAGAATAAAGTAAACAAATTGAATGCCGGTCAATCGTATATCAAACATATCGATGAAAAGCGAGTCAAATCGGTACGCGACAGCAAATTATTCGAAGCCACTACCGATTTTGGAAGAATCAAAGAGGTGGATGCAATTTTGATTTGCGTTCCGACACCGTTGACCAAACATCGCGAACCGGATATGTCCTATATTGTTGGTACGGCGGAAACACTGGCAAAACATATTCGCGAAGGCCAGTTGATTGTCCTGGAGAGTTCTACCTATCCCGGAACAACGGAAGAAGTGCTCAAGCCAATTCTGGAAAAATCCGGCTTGAAGGGAGATAAAGAATTTTGGGTGGCTTTTTCACCGGAGCGCGAAGACCCGAACAATCCGAAATACAATACCCGAACCATTCCGAAGGTGGTTGGCGCCAACACGGAATATGCCCGCCAATTGGTTACCGCTTTGTATGAAAAAGTAATTGTTAAAACCGTTTCTGTTTCCAGCACCCAGGCGGCAGAAGCCACCAAGCTGCTGGAAAATATTTTCCGCAGCGTGAATATTGCCCTGGTCAACGAAATGAAAATGATTCTTGATCGTATGGGAATCGATGTCTGGGAAGTGATTAATGCCGCGGCCACCAAGCCTTTTGGCTACATGCCCTTTTATCCCGGACCCGGTCTGGGAGGCCATTGCATTCCCATTGACCCATTCTATTTAACCTGGAAAGCCCGCGAGTACGAAATGAATACCCGCTTCATCGAGCTGGCCGGTGAAGTCAATACGTTTATGCCTTATTGGGTCATTAATAAAGTCATGGATGCGCTGAATGAACACGAAAAGAGCATCAAGGGGTCAAAAATCCTGGTGTTAGGTGCGGCATATAAAAAGGATATTGACGATCCGCGCGAATCGCCATCTTTTAAACTGATGGAGATTATGCTGGACAAAGGCGCCGAAGTGGATTACAACGATCCGCTGATTCCAGAGCTGCCTTCCATGCGCATGTATGACATTAAACGTAAAAGCGTGGACCTGACCGCGGAGAATCTGGCTAAATATGATTGCGTATTGATCTCAACTGATCACAGCGCATACGATTGGGATTTTATCGTGAAGCATGCGCAACTGGTTGTGGATACCAGGAATGCCACTAAGAATGTTCTTGAGCATCGCGATAAGATCGTCAAGGCTTGATTAATAAAAAACCTCAAG
>CAZJNP010000523.1:0-2724 GCA_964547355.1 uncultured Calditrichaceae bacterium | reverse complement strand
GTAATATCTGCACATTACCATTGGAAGAAAAGCTTTTGGTAATTCTAAGCTTTTTACCCTCTTCTTCTATTTCGATTTCATTAATATTGGACGATTCCACCATTTTTATCAGTTGTTTGATTTCCTTTAAATCCATTACTCCTCCTCACTTATACTGAGATTAAACGCTTTCCAGCGCAACCCGCAAATCAAAACTTTCCCACAAACTAAAAGACCACATACTGCCTGCCGGGAATAAAAGAATTGTTCCTGCAAATGATGACTTCCAGGCTGTTAAAAAGTAGCACTGAATATAGTTCATTTAAAATAGTTGTGCAATTAATTTATAATTAAAATTTGATGCTTTATATATATTTTTGTCCGATGTCTGCGTCATTGCTTGTAATCATCAGTATTTTTTCCGTTCCTGATTGATCCGGGAAAGTTCTTCGATCACCACATGTAAATTTTCATCCGTCAGCAGCGTGGTGTTAATACGGGCATGCTTTAATTTCAGCATGTCGATCTCCGAAAAAAGCAAATCCGGTTCGTAGTATTTCGCTTTATTTAACCGCCTGCCCAACGGGCCATACACCTCGGAACCGCCCCAGAACATCAATCCATCCTCAACGCCCACGCGGTTGGCAAAAACAATGTACGAGGTGGTATAAATGGAAAGCGAGCGGTTCAGCGCTTCCCAGTCCTGGATGTTTTCCAGTTCTCCTTCCGACTGCAAGCCGCGGGCAATTCCCGCAGCCGCTACCAGGATCACCGAAGCGCCATCCTGTGCCAGGATAATCCCAGCGGTGGGATGCCAGGCATCCTCGCAGATCAACAGTCCGAATCGTCCCAGCCGTGAGTCAAATGCCCGAAAGCGAGATCCGGCGCTAAAGTAACGTTTTTCTTCAAATAATCCGTAGGTGGGCAGGTACACTTTACGGTGCCGGGAGAGTAATTTTCCGTCTTCAAAAAACAGCAGGCTGTTATAGATTTCATACCGGTCACTCAATTCCACCGCACCAACGACAATAGAAATATGGCGGCTCATCTCCTTTAATTGGTTCAGTTTGGCATCTTGCGCGGAAAGGGCCACATCATACACAGCATCTTTAAGAGAATAACCGGTTAGCGAAAGCTCCGGAAAAACAATAACATCCTGTTTTTTATCGATGGCCTTTTCAACAAGCTCATAATGCCTTTCCAGGTTCCGATCCACATCACCCAGGATATCATCGATCTGCGCCACAGCCATCTTAATCGTTTGTTTTTTCATGAAACGCTCTTTTAAATGATCTAAAGTTCCATCGTTTTATTGCGGGTCAACCAATCGTCGAATTTCGATTCAGTCTTAATTGCTTTGTGCTGATGTTTTAATTATTAATTCCGCGCGTGGGCGCAGGAAAGCGTCCGCCGCGGTTAATAAAAATAGAATTCTGCAATTGGGAAACGTTCATAATGGGTGCGGAACCAAGCAGGCCGCCGTAGTCCACTTCTTCTCCCACTTTTTTCCCCGGCACCGGGATCACCCGTACAGCCGTGGTTTTATTATTGGTAATACCAATGGCTGCTTCGTCTGCGATCAGACCGGAGATCACAGAAGCCGGCGTATCGCCTGGGATTGCAATCATATCCAGACCAACGCTGCAAACGGAAGTCATGGCCTCTAATTTTTCAATGGAAATATGACCGTCTTTAGCCGCGGAAATCATTCCGGCATCTTCGGACACCGGAATAAAGGCACCGCTCATACCGCCCACATGGGAAGTGGCCATCAGTCCGCCCCGTTTTACCGAATCGTTCAACAGCGCCAAAGCGGCCGTGGTGCCGGCTGCGCCCACATCTTCCAGCCCCATCGCTTTCAGAATATCGGCCACGCTATCGCCAGGTAAAGGAGTCGGCGCGAGCGAAATATCGACAATGCCAAAGGGTACGTTCTGCATGGCGGCCACTTTCTTCCCAATGAATTCACCAGCGCGGGTAATTTTAAAGGCCATTCGGCGGATGCGGTCTCCCAGATTGGCAAAATCGAGTTCATCGGGCGCTTCCCGCACGGCACGAAGAATAACGCCCGGACCGGAAATACCCACATTAACCACCACATCCGGTTCCGACACGCCATGGAAAGCGCCGGCGATAAAAGGATTGTCTTCGGGCACATTGGCAAAAACGACCAACTTTGCGCATCCGATGGCATCGCGGTCGGCGGTTTTTTCGGCCGTGGCTTTTACCACTTCGCCCATCATCTTAACCGCGTCCATATTAATCCCGGCTTTGGTACTGGCCACATTCACGCTTGAGCACACATGTTTTGTGACAGACAACGCTTCCGGAATGGCACGAATCAGATTGCGGTCGCCCAGGGTAAATCCTTTTTGTACCAGGGCGGAAAATCCTCCTAAATAATCCACGCCCAGTTCATCGGCAGCCTTATCCAGAACGCGGGCGATCTCTACATAGTCGTCCACGTGCAACCCATCGGCTGCGATCGCCAGCGGAGTGATCGAAATACGTTTATTGGCGATCGAAATGCCGTATTGCGTTTCCACCTGTTGAGCCGTCTTCACATGTTCGGAAGCCACACGCATAATTTTGTCGTAAATATTCTGCTTTAACTTAGTTACATCGTCCGTACGGCAGTCGAGCAGGCTGATACCCATGGTTACCGTCCGGATGTCGAAGTGCTCCACTTCGGTCATTCGGATGGTTTCTAAGATTTCTTCTAAGGTTAACGGCATTCCTAAATCC
>CAZJNP010000522.1:0-2741 GCA_964547355.1 uncultured Calditrichaceae bacterium | reverse complement strand
AAGACGTTGAAATAAAGCGAAGATAAATTTCGTTCAACGGCGGAGGTTGCGACAGAGGGGATTATCATAGGGGATAGGAATGCGCATATTATTTTTTGGAATAATGCAGCTAAAAACATATTTGGATATGATGAAAAAGAAATACTTGGTAAACCGATTTCCATTTTAATGCCTGAAAGATTTAGAGAGAATTATAAAAAAGGAATGGAAAAAGTTCGGCAAACCAATAAAATACATTTTGCCGGTAAAATATTTGAGTTTATTGGATTGAGGAAGGATGGTACTGAATTTCCTGCAGAGATTTCTTATGGTTGTTGGGAAAAAAATGGAGAAATATTTTATGTTTCTATTCTGCGTGATATAACTGAAAGAAAAAAAATGGAGGAGACACTGAAGGAAAGCGAGGAAAAATACCGCGCAATTGTGGATAACTCACATGATGGCATACTCATTGTGGGTGATGACTATAGGTTCATCTATGTGAATGACGAGTTGTGTAAAATCCTCGGATACCCACGCGAGGAACTCATAGGCCATGATTTCAGAGAATTCCTTGATGATAAGAGCAGGAAAATCGTTGAAGACCTCTATGCCAGACGTCAGCGGGGAGAAAATGTGCCGCCCAGGTATGAGTTCAATATTATCAGAAAAGACGGCAAAAAAAGGCGGGTGGAGACAAGCTCCACGGTGGTGAAAGATTCAAA
Organism: uncultured Calditrichaceae bacterium; assembly: GCA_964547355.1. Classification (GTDB taxonomy): domain Bacteria; phylum Calditrichota; class Calditrichia; order Calditrichales; family Calditrichaceae; genus CAZJNP01. Next base: position 2,037 of record CAZJNP010000522.1, on the reverse strand, counting down.
AGGGAGAGTTAAGACGATAGCACAGATTGCGGACATCACAGAGCGTAAGCAAGCCGAAATGGCCTTACGGGAAAGTGAAGAAAGATTCAGACGGTTCTTTGAAAATTTAGGCGATGCTGTGTTTGTAACCAAACTCAGAGGTACGAAAGATCGAGGCCATATATTGGAAGTAAATCCGGCGGCAGTAAGACAGACTGGGTATAGCAGGGATGAACTGTTGTCCATGAATATTGCAACAGATCTTGCCGTTCAAGGTTCTGCGGATATCAGCTTTGATGAATGGAATAACAAGTTGCTAAGTGGAGAAAAAGTTACAACTATTGAAAAGAAAATAAAAAAGGATGGCAGCGAATACTGGACGGAAGTTGTCGCTACGCCGATAGAATATAAAGGCGAAAAAGCGACATTATCAATTAATCGCGATATCACCGAGCGCAAGCTGGCGGAAGAAGCACTCCGCGAGAGTGAGGATAGGTACCGTTCACTAATCAATGACGTTCTTGATAGCACCAGGGTTGGTCTTTTTATTCTGGATCGTGATTTTAAAGTCGTCTGGATAAACCAGGCTATTGAACGCTACTTTGGCATACGCAGGGAGGCTGTTCTAGGAAAGGACAAGCGAAAACTTATTCAGGGGCACATTAAGGATATATTTTCGGATTCTGAAGGGTTTGCTAAAAAGGTAATTGCTACTTACGATAACAACACGTACACAGAAAACTTCGAATGCCACGTACTGCCTGATGGCAATCGTGAAGAACGCTGGCTGGAACACTGGAGCCAGCCGATCAAATCTGGGCTTTATGCCGGAGGACGCATCGAACAATACTATGATATTACTGAACGCAGGCAGGCGGAAAAAGCGCTCCGGAAAAGTGAATATAAATTCAGGTTGTTAGCCGATTATACGTTTGACTGGGAATATTGGATAGATAAGGAAGGGAATTACGTTTATATATCGCCATCCTGTGAGCGAATTACCGGCTATAGTCCGGAAAGATTTATATCAAATCCGGAATTATTGTTTGAAATAGTAAGACCCGATTATGCTGAAAAAGTCCGCCATCATTATTTTGATGATATTAAAAAAGATGGTCAGGGCTTTTCAATGGAGTTTCCCATTATTACCAGGACTGGCGAAGAACGCTGGCTGGAACACAATTGTACTCCTGTTTATGATGAACAGGGTAAATTTGCCGGACGGCGCGGGAATAACCGCGATATCACAGAGCGTAGACGGGCAGATATGATCCAGACCGTCCAATACAGCATTGCCAACGCTATGGCCACGGCGGTCGACCTGCAAACCCTGTTTGCAATCGTAAGAAAAGAATTGGCAGAGCTAGTAGACACTAAAAATTTTATTCTTACTCTGTACGATGAAAAAAACGGACTACTGCACACCGCTTTTGAGAGGGATGAAAAAGACACCATTCCCGCTTATTGGAATGCTGAGAAGTCTCTGACAGGGAAAGTGGTTCTGGAAAAGAGATCCATTCTTTTAAAGAAAAAAGAAATTAACAAATTGGTAAATAAAGGTGAAATTGAATGTCTCGGCACCATCCCTGAAGTCTGGCTGGGCTTACCGCTGCTAACTGGAGAAACAGTTGTAGGCGCCCTAGTCATGCAGAATTATCGACAGGCGGATGCTTATGATAAAACCACCATTCAAATGCTGGAAGTGATTGCCCGTGAACTGGCTATTTTTATCAGCCGTAAGCAAACACAGGAGGAGCATGAGCGGCTAAGTAAGGCCATTGAACAGTTAGCCGAAGGCGTTATCATCACCGATAGTCAGGGCAATATTCAATATGTTAATCTTGCCTTTGAAAGAATTACCGGTTATTCCCGAGCCGAAGCACTGGGACGAAGTCCCCGCATTCTTAAAAGCGGGCAGCATGACCATTCCTTTTACAAAAAACTCTGGGATACTATTACTGCTGGGAGAGTATGGCATGGTAAAATCACCAACCGCCGGAAAGCCGGCAGCCTGTTTACTGAACAGCGCACCACTTACCCCCTATTTGGGACCCGCGG
>CAZJNP010000521.1:0-2756 GCA_964547355.1 uncultured Calditrichaceae bacterium | reverse complement strand
GATTAACTCTTAAAGGAAGCACTTTTATATTACCAGATGGTGAAAGACAGTTTCAATTAGTGTGGAGTAATATTGGTAAACGAAAGGTGAATGAAAACTATGAAGCAGAATGTCGATTTTATGTTAAAGGATTAGGGAAAGCGCTAAGACTAAAAAAAAATTTTTCAACATTCGAACATTGAAAAGAAAGGAGGTATGAAATAACAGTAATGAATTTCATTTTTTCAGTAACGGCACAAAATAGTTGGAAAGGAGGTGATAAGATAGGGGAAGAACATAAAAGCCGGTGTCCCCACACATATCAGGGTATAGGGACAACCGGCCCGGCACACCTCCATCTGGATGCGTGCACTAATTCAAAGTTAAATGTCATATCAACTAATGTCAACAAGAAATTTCAAGATGTATTTGGATTGATGTAACAGAACTTGAATTTAGTGCCTTTCCTTTAGGCATTGAATCCCTGTCGCAGTGCTCGAAGGACATCCGGATGGTAGAACTAATTTAAAAAGTCAAGACAGGGATGAATAATAAGGAGAAGATTACAATGCGTAAACTTCTTGCTATTTTATGTGTTTTAGCCTTTGCTCTACCCATATACGGATACGAAGTTATATGGGATGGGGCCTCTGAGGCCGATGTTACTATTGAACTACAGATTGATTGCTATATCCAGATCGACTGGCAGGATACAGACATTTTGTTTGATGGAAGTGCCGATTGGTGGTCCACCCAGCTTTCGGGTGTAGCCTATCAAGCATGTCCTGACGATGGTGGTAAAAATGCTCCGGAACCCTGGGCAGGTGATCAATATTATGCAGGAACAAATGGAAGATATTATGAGTCCGGCGATGGGGCAACAATTTATGTCCACTCCAACAATGATTTGTCAATGAATGTTCATACTAGAGGTGATCTGGCAGGAACAATAAACAGTGCTAGTAATACTATCCCAACTTGGTTTACAGTTGCTCTGGCACCTTTTATGATTGATGATCTTTGGTTGAGTGGCACTGTCCCAGGTAGTGACGGGCATTACCTTTACGACGCTGCTCCGACTTCAGCAGTTTTTTCACACGGTAATGATGCTGTAGGATATAACTACCCGACTCAATATGCATTCCCCTGCGCTCCTGCTTCTCATACGTGGACCTTAGGACCAATGGCTCCTGAAATTCAAGGTTCGATTAAATTCCTGTGCCGTATTGAACGGCATGGAATGGCAGATCCTGGTGATCACTACACAACCTGGTTGGATGTTTGGTTCACTACTCCTTAGTAAAAGATTTTTCAAAAGCGCCGGGATGATATAAAAAATCCCGGCGCTTTTAAGCTGAAAGAGGAATACCATGAATAGTTTCTTTCGTTTGTATACTCGTTTTAAATGTATTCTCTCAGGATGTCCCTTATGAAAATCTTGAGGGATTCGGTCTCTCTCCTACAAATTTATTAATAGACGCACATCCAGGTCGTACTGCGAAGTCAAAATTTACAATTGTAACACGAAACACCCGTGAACCATCACATTTTACTGTTCAGGTGATGGATTTAGGGCAGAATGAATCAGGTGACAAAAGCCCTGTAAAAAAAGGATCAGGAGCTAGATCAGCCGCAGAATGGATTAGCGTGGAATCAGAAATTATAATAGAGCCAGGGGGTAAAAAAGAAACATTTTTTGAAATTTCTGTTCCTCCCAATGCAGAGGGATCTTATTTTGCATATCTGGTTATTCAATATGTACCTGCACGGCCTGAAGCTAAGATGGCAACTGTAGTTCGTCCATCCGCAACAATAGAAATTGCTGTTTATACCCGATCGAGTTCTCCCCTTCATATAGAAATAAAAAACTTATATCTCGGTCCCAGTAAATCAGGTCATCCTTCTGAATTGATATTTCATGCAGTAAATACCGGTACTTGGAAGTGCTCAATTGAGGGTGATATCTTGTTATATAAAGACCAGAAATATTATCCGATACGTATACCAATTGCATATAGGGCAGATGAAAAACCTGTACAAATATACCCCGGAAGTAAGGTTGTATTTCGTTGTCCCCTTGACGAGATGCCATCTGCAGGAGACTACAATGTTACTGTCAGGTTATTACTAAACAACAAATATAAAACTGTTAGCCAGCTTAAATTAAAAGTGCCTTCTTCCCGCACAAGTAAAAATATCAAAGGGAAAATGCTCAGCCAGGCCGAATCGGACCTTGACATTAACATCCGCCCCCATCTTATCGAGGTGACCATTGTACCAGGCGCTATCCGGACTATTCCGATTGTCATTCAAAATCGGGATAAGCGCCCTGGACATTTGGTAGCCAACATCAGTGAAGTTAAAATGGAAACAAATGGACAGCTTACTTTCCCTGAAAAGAGTGAAAATAATTTTGATTGGTTTCGTTTAGATCAGGATTCTTTTGATATCTTACCACACCGGACAAGCGTGCTAAAAACCATAATAGAAGTTCCTAAGGATGTCCAAAAAATTAAATCAATGACGATGGCAATTAGAATAAACATTTCCGGGCCTTCATTAGATAATAAATGGAATAGTACCTCTGAATTTGGAGTACTTTTAATCGCAAACGATCCCAAAGCAACCCCAGCGGTATTAGAAATCTCTAAATTCTACCTTGTTCGACCATCAGCCAAAAAAAATCCTTCTACAGCATTAATATGCCTCACAAATTCAGGTGAAAAGGTTACTCGTTTTGAAGGAAAAATTTATCTTGAACGCGCAAACGGTCAAGC
>CAZJNP010000520.1:0-2757 GCA_964547355.1 uncultured Calditrichaceae bacterium | reverse complement strand
TTCATATACTGTGGCAGCGGCTGCCAGCCCCAGACTTTACCGTCCGGCGACCGATCACCGCCATCGATTAACGCTTCGGATACGATCGGAATGGTATCACCATGCACATCCACGACCAATGCTCCGATAATCGGACCAAATTCGTAAGCATAACCATGTCCGCTCTCTTTTGGCCATTCAATGGAAGGTTCGGTATTCGGTCGTCCGATGGATCCGTAATTGTAATAAACGGTACGGATTTTATTACCGTCCATAACGCCTTCTCTGCGGTCGGCCGCGCCGGAAGGCTTAAGCAGTTGAACCTTGTGGTTCCATTTTTCCCATTTGTCCCACTCTTCCTGCGTCCAGTATTTCATCGGTTTGCCGTTATTCACCGGATTCTGTGCGGAAATGCGTACCGTCAAACCAAAAACCATCAGCAGCATCACCGCAAATGCGAGTGGTTTCATGCCTTTTAAAATCTGATTCATATATCTTCCTCCAATAAACCGTGGTGCCGTTTAGAAACTAAATTCAAATCCAACAAAAATTTCGCGCGGCTTGTAAAACCAGTGTGGTCTCCTTTGCCAATCGGGATCAAATTCGCCGCCGTACAGCCCCAGGCCGTAAGTGGCGCGCCCCGTGGCATCCCAAACGTATTTCTCATTCAGCCGATCGAATAAATTATACACTTTGGCATATATGGAAAACAAATAGGCATTATTACCCGTCTTTAACTTGAAGGATTTTTTTGCGTTTAAATCAAATTTGATGATCGGAATTTTACGGGCGCTGTTTTCTTCGGCTATTTTAACAATTTCATTCGCACCCTGCGGTGTATATGGATAACCCGATTCCATTCGACCGATCATGCTAACCAACCAGTCGTTGGGTTTTCCAATGCTGCCGTTCAGGCGCAATGTGTGCGTCTGATCCCAGCTCAATGGAACGATTTTCTTCAGATTTTCCAGTTGGAGGCGGTAGTTTCGTACGCGCTGTGTGGGATTGGATTCGTTACCTTCCGCGATCTGGTAAGTGTAGTCAATGGTAGCTGAAAAGAAGGAAGAAAAGCGTTTTACCAGACTAAAGTTTACCCCGCGTACGCGTCCATAATCGCGGTTAACAAAAATCCCATAGGCATCTGTGTTAGGCAGGATCACAATATCCTGTCCAATAATATTGCGCATATCGCGCTGGTAAATCTTCAAATAACCCACCATATCGTCGGCCAATTGCTGTTCGATGCCCACTTCGTAACTGATCGTTTTCTGTGGCTTTAATCCAGGATTGCCCATGTTGGTTTCAATCAACCCCGGTTTGACTTTATTGTCATAATCCTGGTACAAATAAGTGTACGGGGGCAACTGAAAGAAGTGTCCGTAGGAGAAGAACAGCTTTCCTTTTTCCGAAATGGGAAAGGCAAAGGCGATTCTGGGACTAATCTGGATAGTAGGATCCACCGTTTTATACCAGTACGTTTGCCGTTCTTCTAAAGTAACTTCCGGCTCGCCCGGGTCTTTTAAACCGTTGTTTTCCGTCCCGTCTGGGTCATTGGTATTAGGAATGCCGTCGGTGCCGTAATCTTTCCAGATGTTTTCGTTTTTAATCGGTTTGTTAATATCCGGATCGGTTGGATCAGCCAATACTCGGCCATCCGGATCAAAATAATCCATGCGTACCCCAATATTCACCACCATATCCTGTAATTCGATTTTATCCTGGATGTACATGGAAAATTCGGTGGGGGTTCTTTCCCACTTGTCATTGGTATAACCGGTGAGTTCGATAATATCGCCCGGAATGCCGTTGCCGTTATCGTCTCTGGCTTCGTTCCACACGCCGTTGTGATCGATGTCGGTAAACTCTTCACCGGGATCATACATTCCGTTTCCGTTGGCATCCACAAAAGGTTCGTCTCTACGATCCACACTTAAATAATAGGAATGATTGGATAGTGTCAGTTTTTTAAGCTCGAAACCTGTCTTTACCTCATGATTTTTAAACAACTGCGACGTTAAATCAAACTTGGTGGTTATTTGTTTTTGGTTACTGAATTGTCTGAAATTATCGGTACCCCCGGGGTAAAAATACTGGCCGGTTGAGTAACCATTCCAAACGTATTTGGTGGAATACATATCTTCGACCAAATACCTTTTGTATTCTTTATCTAAATAACCCACCACCAAAGAATAAAATGCCGACGGGCTGAACTGGTGGGTCATTTTCCCGATCAACTGTATTGCTGTATTGTAGCGCCAAGGAATGCCATCTGGCACTTTACTGCGGGTGTGATTGTACACCTGATATTTGCGGTTTTCGTAGATGGTGGTAAAATACAGGTTCATCGTGTTGGTCAGGTGGTATTTCAGTTTTCCCTGCAAGTTATATTTTTTATTTGAATTCAGCGACACAAAAGCCCCATCGCCGGTTTGAATCGAATCCGCAATGTCTGTGGGCGTGTGAATGCGCTGTCCATAGAGGTAACCGCCATCATCAAATACACGCCCGGAAACATTAAAGGTTAATTTATCTTTAATAATCGGACCGGACAGACGGGCTTCGGTTTCAAAGGTGTTCAGGATATTAAATTTATTGATTTCAGAGAGAAAATACTTACTGTTGGAAGAACGGGTCAACACATCACCGCTCTGAAACGATAAATTACCGCTAAAATTTGAGCCAACTTCTTTAGTTACAATATTGACAATCCCGGACATGGCGTGTCCATCCTCTGCATTGAAAGAACCGGTAATTCGGGAACGTGCTTCACACGCATTT
>CAZJNP010000519.1:0-2759 GCA_964547355.1 uncultured Calditrichaceae bacterium | reverse complement strand
CCCCAATCGTACAAAGAAGCGGAGAATTTAAGGCATGCGGATATTTTAATTGCCCCCGATTTGACCAATTTCACCATCGCCAATTTTAGCCAATCTTATCTCAGGCAAATGAAAAAGCTTGGTCATAAAGCGGCGCTGAAAGCTCTTCCGGAATTAAAAAAATTAAAGCAGACGATTCAGCAGGAAACGCTGCCTGGAAATCAAATCAGGGTGCGACGGAATATTCTCAAGCTAAACCGTAGAACAGTCATTCACCGGATTCAAATCAAAGGAAATCGTCAATTACCCTATACGTTTATTTACAACCTGCTGGGGATTGTTCCGGGTGATACTTTAGATCTGGATAAATTGAACCGGAATGTGATGCTGTTATATAGTCTCAATTATTTCCGTCGTTTGAATTACGAACTGGTTCCTTTGTCGAACAATCGGGTGGCATTAAAACTTTATGTAACCGAACGGCCGGTGCGAAAATTACGGTTGGGTTTTCGTTATGATGATTACCGGCATCTGGTTATGGTTCTGGGGGTGAATGCAACAAATGTCGTATTACCCGGGTTGAGGGCAGAAATGGAATTACAGTTTCCTGAATTGACCTGGTTGCGCTATAAACTGTCGTACCCCTCGCGCTCGTTAAATCAACCTCTTTATCCATATGTGCGGGCGGAGCACCGAAACATTCCGCACGATGTGTACGATGAAACCGGACGACTGGCTGCCACCTATGACGAGAAATCCTTAACCATCGCTGCCGGGCTGGGTGTGCTTATCGGGAAATCCCTAAATATTGAAACGGAAATAAATTACGAAATTAATCGCTCCAAGCCCGAACTCTCGCCTATGGATACAGTCTTTAATGCCTATTTTAGAAAAATTCAGATTGCTGTTAATTATGATCACCTGGATAATGTGCTGTTGCCTAAAAAAGGAATAATGATCGATGGGAATTTTGAATCCAGTCTTGAGCAACTCGGTTCGTCACAGTACTTCTATCGAATGGATGTCAATGCCGCCGCTTTTTTTACCGTTTCGCACAGTCACACATTCAGGTTAAACGCCTATTACGCTTACGGGTCTTCCGATATGCCCATATTTAAAAAATTTACGGTCGGTGGCCCGGGTAGTTTTATTGGCGCCCATTACGAGCAGTATTCGGCACGCCGGGCGGGTGTGTTAGGCGGTTTTTATCGATACCGTTATAAAAAGGATATTTTCTTTAAGCTGTATTTAAATACCATGTTCCATTACGATTACCTTTTTTCCAATACTCCTTTACAAAGAAGCTATATAACAGGTTTTGGTCTTGGGTTAAAATTAATGTCCATTTTGGGGCCCATCGAAATGATTGTGGCGGGAGGACATAAAAGTTTTAATTCCGGCAATCAATACCAGACGGTGGTTTATTTTACGGCTGGATATCAGTTTTAGTAATGAACAGGTTTTTCAAGAATTAAAACAGATGCACACGCTTACTTTGAACTTCTTTTCCAAGGCAGTACCGGCGCAGAAAAATTTGATTCCGAATCAGCCTTATGATACATTCGCCTGCAAAAATAACGGTTTTTAATAAAGGATTTGTTATGGCTTACTGGTTGATGAAGACGGAACCGAACACCTTTTCCTGGCAGGATTTGCTGAACGAAAAGGACAAAACCACCACTTGGGAAGGCGTACGCAATTATCAGGCGCGTAATTTTATGCGCGATCAAATGAAAAAAGGAGATTTGGTTTTTATCTACCACAGCGTGGTAAAGCCCATGGCCATTGTCGGCGTTGCGGAAGTGGTGCGTGAAGCGTATCCCGACCATTTTGCCTTTGAACCCGGTCATAAATATTTTGATCCCAAAAGCGATCCGAAAAATCCACGCTGGTTTATGGTGGACGTAAAAGCAAGATACGCATTTAAACACCCCATTACACTGGAGCGCTTAAAAGGAATTCCTGAGCTTAAAGAGATGATGCTGCTGAAAAAAGGAAGCCGTCTTTCCATTCAGCCGGTTACTGAATCCGAATGGGAGATCATTTCCTCATTAGAAGAAAAAATTCCGGTTTAAACAGGCTTAATCAGGATTGCGAAACTTCATGTACTTCCCAATTATGATCCACCCATAGGCCGATTACCGGGAGGTTTTCGTTGTGCCGACGCAGGAAGCGGACGGCCTTTTGGATATGTATTATCTGATCCTCTTTAGGGGCCGGATTTCCAGCGCAGTCGTAATGACCGACAACCGCGATTCCCCTGGAATGATGTTTTTCAACCGAAATCGCTATTTTGTTTAAAATTGATTGAGCCGCTGGTGAGTCGTTATGTTCAGCTAAAATCAGATTTGGCCCGGGCTCGGTAATGGAATCGACATATTCCGCATCCCATCGTTTTCGTAAGTAATGAATAACAGGTAACTGTACCCGTCCATCCATACAATTGATCACCGTGCAAAAGCGCATAAAAATCCTTTTTGTTAGTTTTAAAAATGTATGAAACGTTATTATGCATCGTCCAATGTTAATTTCTTAACGGTGAAGGTTAAGCTGATTTAAACGCTTGACAAACTTTCAAAACACGAAAGGCCAGATCTAGTTTAAATTCATCTTGAACCTGTTTTTAGCAGCGATACCTGCTACCCTAAAATTGCCAAAATATTGCGACATTTCTGTTCCACAAATGAATACATCTTTAAAAGATCTTCGTCTACCGCATTCTCAGACTGACCAACGCTATGGTTTCTGGGATCGAGCCAGAAAAACGCAACCTTTGGTCC
>CAZJNP010000518.1:0-2760 GCA_964547355.1 uncultured Calditrichaceae bacterium | reverse complement strand
GTTGAATAAAATGGCGCTTAATTTAACCAGTTTTCGGTATGTTGCCAAAAAAAAAAGCCGGACATTTGTCCGGCTATATAAAGTAGAAGGGATTTTAGCTTGAAAAGATGTATTTTTGGCGGAATGTTACGTCTCCATCTTTCCGGTCAATCGGCTGGAATCTCCAGCTTCGGATTCTTCTTTTAACGCACGATTCCACTTTTTTATTACGGAGGGTAGATTTTGCAATTCGGACGTTAGAGACTCTACCGTTATATTTAATCGTAAAAATCACAGTCAGACTGCCCTTGAGGTTAGGATTCAGACGGGCTTCCTTGCGATAACATTCCATGATGGCGTCGGTATGTTTATTGATAACCCGGCCAATCGCGTCCACGCTTCTTGCGGTGGATTTCGCGGCTTTTCCGGAAACGCTGCCTTTTACAAACTTGATGGAAAAATTGCCGCGCCGAGCGATTGATTCCGAACCGGTTGGTCCGATGCCGCCTTCAATCAGCTCATCGATACTGGCATCGCCGGCGCCCGTACCGCCGCCCATTTTGCGTGCGCCCAACTGAGACCTGCGCGCAGAAGATGACGCGGTTTCCAATCCGCCGACATTTTTAAGCACCTGATCCAGATCACTGAACCCTCCGGCGCCTTCGGCACCTAACACGTCATATACGGCTTCTCCTGTACCCCCGCCGCCAGCGGCAGCCAATTCCGCCAAAACACCGGTTCCTGCCACAGCCTGTTCCATCGAGGCTCTTACTTTGGCTCGGGCAGCGGCTCTGGCTCGGGCCCTGGCCCTGCGTTGGGCAGCCGACTGGCCTTTCACTTCGGCGCGCTTACCCACATCCTTCTGGGCCCTCTCGTCTTTCACCTCTTCCTCAGGTTGTTCTTCCTCCAAACCGCCGCCGCCTTCTTCAGCCACCTGCGGCGTCTCTGTTACAATTTCCGCCTCGTAGAACTTTTGCAGGTATTTTTCCCTGATCTGGCTTTCCAACTGTTCTTTGGAATATTTCTTATTGGCTAGCATGATGATCGTGCCATACACCAGTAAGAATGAAATCAAGAGAATGGCGTAGTATCGGCGATCGAAGGTTTCCCAAAAAGTCCGCTCGAATTCTTTGGGAAATGACGTTAAACGAAATCCACCTGCTTTCGCAGACCTCTGGACATTCTGTGCGTTTGGCATATTCTTACTCTTTAATTTATAGTTTTAAACCTATTAATGTGTTACATTTCTTTCTTAATCGTCAATAACCGCATCTTATAAAATTCGCTCTGACTACAGGTGTACATGACTTTAAAGAGCAACTCGAAGGGTATTTTCTGATCACCTTCGATGATGACCTCGTGAGTAAATGGTTTACCCACTTCCACTTCCAATTCGCGTTCCTTTTCTGCGTATTCGTCCAGCTTACCGGCCAATCCTGAAATAATAACCGCATCTTTTGGAATATCCTTGACCTCTAATAGAGGAATATCATTCACCAGAATCACGTCTTTGGCGATTGAAACGGTCACCTGTTTTTTAGGCTGTAAGCCCATCAGCGATTCAGGCAGACGTAGTTGCTCGGAAGGAGTGACCAGCGCTCCTTCAGTGGAAAAAGATTTCAGCAAAAACAGAAGTATGATGGTCATCATATCCATCATTGAATTCAAGTTCAGCGCGCCTTTTTCTTTTTCCAGATTCTTCTTAGATTTTGATGGTTGAAATGCCATCGAACACCCCAATCCTAATTTATTATTTCACCCTGCTAAAATTAACTTCCGGGAATAAAGGCTGAATTTTACCCTCATCGTCCTCAAACGTTTGCATATGATCCATGACATTGATGATGGTCTGGTATTCAATATCCCCGTCAGCAACGATAATCGCCCGATTCTCATCGGAAAAACCTTTACCCAGAATTTTTTTCTTAATTTCCACTAATTTTTCATGGAGTTTTTCAAAATCGTATTTACCATCTTCGGTCAATGGTACAGTAGGACCTTCGCCCTGTTCACCGGTTAAAAGCGTCTGGGCGTTTCCAATAGTAATTCCATCACGGGTAATGGCAATTTTCAGCCCCAACCTGAGCTTTTTTTCCTTTGTGGTCTCTTCTGCCTGTCCGGGACCTCCCCCGGGTGCTTTGGCTGGAGGCACGTTAATCTCGATAATACCCAACTTAACCCATTGGGCACTGGCAAGTAGAAGAGGGATCAAAACAACCATCAGGTTCATCACCGGACGGATGTCCAATTCCATCTCCAAATCTTCATTCTTACTTCTGAAAGAAGGTCTGTATGCCATTCTTTGCCCCCTTTAATTAACGGTCACCTGTGATTAAATTAATTAATTTAACCAGGTGTTCATCCAGTTCGTCAATGATTTTGCTGGTACGGTTTGCAATATAGGTGTAGGCAATCAGTGTCGGGATCGCAACCATCAATCCAAAAATCGTTGTGTTCATAGCCGTAGCAATACCTTGCGCCAGCATGCGGCTCTTATCGGCTTCGGATACGGATTCGGAACCCACCGCATTAAATGAAATAATCAGACCGTAGATCGTTCCCATCAAACCGGTCAATGTGGACACATTGGCTAACATGGTCAAATAGTTTGTCCGCTCTTTCAATTTGGGAATCACTTCCAAAGTACCTTCATCCACGGCATTCTGTATGGCTCGGAAGTCCAGAGACTCACGTTTTTCGTTTGCTCTCTTCAGGCCTCGCAGCACGACGAATGGCAAGGCTTTCTGCTTTCCTTGCTCACATAATTGAATCGCGCGTTCC
>CAZJNP010000517.1:0-2767 GCA_964547355.1 uncultured Calditrichaceae bacterium | reverse complement strand
GAACAAATGGTTCCCCCAGACGCTGGTTGCTAAAAATAAAACCCGAATGTCGCCGCATGCGTTTAAAGGAAGGAATAAAAAGGGAACGTTTTCAGTAGAATAATTCAGGAGAAGAAAAATGCGGATACATCTCCTTACCGGGAAAGTTCATACCGGAAAAACCGGTAAATTGATGTTGTGGATCTATAAAAGGCCGGATGCGAGGGGCGTTTTAGCACCTGTGATCGACGGTAAACGTTACCTGATGAATGTTCGTACCAAAACCGCCCGCTTACTGGACACCAATAAACAGAACAAACAAAGCGTGACCGTAGGCCCTCATCGTTTTTCCACGGATACTTTCCAGTGGGGACAAAAAATTCTGCGCGCCGCGTTTGAGGAAAACGCACCCTGGATCATTGCGGACGAAATCGGGCCTCTGGAACTGAAGAACAAGGGGTTGGAACCGGCGGTAAGCGAAATTCTGAAAAAGGGCCAAAGCAAGAACGAAATGAATCTGGTTCTGGTTGTACGCGATTCTCTGGTTGAAAAAGTCCTGAAACATTTTGGTTTGAATAAGGACGCGATACAATCTTTCTCTTTCCCGATCGAAGAATAAAATGGAACAACGGTTTATCCAGACCAAAGCCTATGAACAGCAACCATCCTGATGTGAAAATAAAGCAAACTTTTCCCTGGGGGCACCCCAAACGCTACAATGCTTTTGTGGCGCATCAGCGCAGGATTTACGGCGAACGGGTGCAAAAGGTGACTGTGGACGCAGGATTCACCTGCCCCAATCGCGACGGCACCGTGGCCAGGGGCGGCTGCATTTACTGCAACAATGAAAGCTTTAACCCTTCTTACAACAGCGCTTCCAAACCCATTCGTCAGCAGGTGGAAGAAGGGATCGAATTCCTGGAACGGCGCTACGGCGCGCGTAAATTCATCGTCTATTTCCAGCCCTATTCCAACACCTACGCTGATTTGGACACACTGAAGCGCTATTACGAAGAAGCGCTGGATCACCCTCAGGTCATCGGACTGACCATCGGCACCCGGCCGGATTGTGTGGATGAAGCCAAAATCGGTTACCTGGAAGATTTAGCCAGGCAATATGATATTACGATTGAATACGGGTTGGAATCCATTTCCGACGAAACGCTGGTTCGGATTAACCGCGGACATGACGTGCAGTCCTATCTGGACGCACTGGAAATGACCGCCGGTCGTGGAATCAAAATTTGCACCCATATGATTTTCGGATTTCCATGGGAGAACCGCGAGCAGTGGCTGAAAACGGCCGACTGGTTATCGGACAAACCATTCGATTTTCTTAAAGTGCATCAATTACACGTGGTTCGCAACACGGCCCTGGGAAAGATGTACCTGAAACAACCCTTCCCTTTGATGGGATATGAAGAGTATCTGGACTTGCTGGTGGATTTTCTGGAGCGGTTGAATCCGCAGATTATCATTCAACGTTTGTTCGGCGAGGCGCCTCCTCGTATGCTCATTGCGCCGCACTGGAATATCCGCAACACACAATTATTGCAACTACTGGACAAAAAGCTGGAAGAACGCGATGCCTGGCAGGGGAAAAAATATCGTTCCGGTCAGCTGCTGTAACGCACAATAGCGATACCGCTGAAAATAACCACCATTCCCGCAATTAATTGCCATGTGATGGGTTCGTTTAGTACCACCCATCCCCATAGCAAAGCCATCGGCGGAGTGATAAAGGTAATCAGAGACATGAGAACGGCCGAGGTGGTCTTAAGCAACCAGAAATAGAGCACAAAGGCCACAGCTGTGCCCAGAATCCCCAGATAAAAAAGCGAGAACACCGACAGCCAAGAGTAGCTGACTGGCTGGTTCGTTTCGAATAAAAAGTGCATTAAAAATAGAGTCAGGCTGGTGTACAGGAGCGGAAAGGTATTTAGCGTTACCGCATGATATTTCGCCCGGGCTATTTTACCAACAATCGTGCCCAGAGAGGAAAAAGCCGGACTAATTAACACGGCCGCCATCCCCCAAAAAGCCATCGACTGGCTCAAATGCAATTGATCCTTGAAAATAATAACCACACCGACGAACCCGACGGTGATGCCCAGGAATTTCTTCACCGTCACCTTTTCGCTGGGCAGCATCTTAATGGAAAAAAGCGCCACGTAAAAGGGCATTACGGAAAACAGGACGCTGGCCAGACCGGAATTGATATACTGTTCCCCCCAGTAAACCAGCGCATATCCGGCGGTAAAATTAATGAAGCTAAAATAGATAAAAAAGCGGTGCGTTTTCCAATCCTTCGGAAAGGGTAGTCTCAACTTTAGCGCATACAGCAAAAGCGCAATAAAAGCTATTAAAAAACGCCAGCCGGCACTCAGAAAAGGCGGCATGGTCTCCAGACCCAGCTTAATCGCCAGCCAGGTGGAACTCCAGATTAATGATAATATGACAATGGTTAACCAGGGGGCCATGGATTCCTTTCCTAATCGATTAAAAGCGTCTAAAAGTAATGTTCGAAAAGATTAAAAACAAAAAAACATCCTGTTAACCGAGCCTGCATTCAAAACAGATTCATAGGAACTGAATGCTAGTACCAGGCGTAGAAATACAAGACTTTTAAAACACACCCCAGGTCAGACCGGTCCGTAATTGTTCCCGGCCTGTTTCGGTTAATCGTTTCACGATATCAGGAAACTTTTGTGAAATCCACTTGTTTTGGTTAAACTATAGGGTTAACAGGGAGTACTTTTATTAAAGATGGTGTTTATTTCAAAATAAA
>CAZJNP010000516.1:0-2773 GCA_964547355.1 uncultured Calditrichaceae bacterium | reverse complement strand
GAATAATGATCATTACCGAATAAATTTTAAATCGACATAAATCGTCAGACACTTAACCAAAAAATAAAACTGCCGCAAGTCTAAGTAAAACAGTCGAATTTGGAATGGCGAAATATAAGTAACAAGCGGTACGAAATGCAAAAATTCATTCGACAAAATTTTTGATGTAATCATTATTGGTCATTCAGGCAAACTTGCCGAAAGAAAAAGGGGCTTGCTATAGTTTAAAAGGTTTTTCCCAAAAAAATCAAAAAATTTCTTGATATGAACAATAAATCAAATTATATTATGAGTAATAAATTAACTCGAAAAAGGAATCATGCTCGATTCACTTATTACATCACAAACCCGGGTCAAGCTGCTGCTGCGCTTCTTTTTGAATCCCAAGATGCGCGGTTATTTACGCGAATTAGCCAGTGAATTCGGAGAATCGACCAACAGTATTCGGGTCGAATTGAACAAGCTCAGTCAGGCCAAAATCTTAAAGTCGCAGGTTGAGGGGCGCAACAAGATTTACCAGGCGAACACCGACCATCCCTTATTTAATGAAATCCGAAATATCGTCCTGAAATCCACCGGCATCTCACAGGTGGTGTCCAATATTCTGAATAAGCTGGGTGATGTAAAGACGGCGTTTATCCGGGGCGATTATGCAGTGGGGAAAGACAGCGGTTTGATCGACCTGGTGATTGTGGGAAATTCCGTCAACAAGGCGGAATTGGAAAGGGTCAGGGAAAAGACGGAGAAACTGATCGACCGTAAAATCGCGGTGATCGTTTTAACCGAAGAAGAGTATGAGAAGCTAAAGGATCATTTGACGAAAACGCCTGTTTTGGTGCTTATTTAAGCAGAAAGGTGTTTTGATTCTTTACCTTTTTTATAGAATAGGTAAAATATTATTCAATACAAATAAGATTTGAATTAAAATATTAGTGAATGATTTTCGGAGTTCATATGACTAGTTTTCAGAGAATATTGGTTTTAGGGCCGCATACGGATGATGGGGAGTTCGGATGTGGCGGTTCCATCGCCCGTTTTATTGAAGAAGGGCGCGATGTGTATTACGCCACCTTTTCCCTGGCTGAGGAATCGGTGCCGCCGGGACTGCCCAAAGATATTCTGCTGACGGAAGTCCAGGCGTCCAGCAAAGTTTTAGGCATCAAGGATGATCATCTGCTGATTTACAAATATCCGGTGCGCAGGTTTGCTCACCATCGGCAGGAGATTTTGGAAGATCTGGTCCAGCTGAAAAAGGATCTTGATCCGGATCTGATTTTGATGCCTTCGCCCCATGATCTGCACCAGGATCATTATACGATTTCGATGGAAGGATTACGGGCGTTTAAGTTTGCTTCGATTTTGGGATACGAAATGCCGTGGAACAACATCAACTTCGAAACCCGGTCTTTTATTCATCTCACGGAAGCGCATATCAAAACAAAACTGGAATCGGTGAAATGTTACCGCTCCCAGACCGGTAGAAAGTATGCCAATGAAGAGTTTATCCGCGGATTAGCCAGAACCCGCGGCGTTCAATGCGGGGTGGATTACGCAGAAACGTTTGAGGTTATCCGCTGGATCATTAAATAAGAGGAATCGTTTACCTTGGGAAAAAAATTAAGAGATCTGTACTCCAGGCGACAGGGTGAATATGTGAAACGGCCCGAAGACGAGAATTTTCTCGAAGAGTTGAATCAGACCCTGAAAGAGAAAGAATGGGAATGGTATCAGGATTTTCCCATTGAGCATCCGTTTCTGTTTGTTTACGGATTGCCGCGTTCGGGCACCACACTCCTCAGTCAGCTGATTGCGCACAGTCTGGATGTGGGCTTTATCAACAATCTGATGGCGCGGTTTTATCTGGCTCCGCTGCATGGCATTCGTTTTTCGCGGGCGCTGTTCGGCGATCAGAAATCCACCCGTTTTAGCTCAGACTACGCCCGAACCACCGAGTTGACTGATATTCATGAATTCGGCTACTTCTGGCGTTACTGGCTGAAGAAAGAAACATTTACCGGCGTGACCAGGGCACAAGAGATTGAGAAAGAGATTGACTGGCAGGGACTGCGGCTGACACTGGCCAACATACAGC
Organism: uncultured Calditrichaceae bacterium; assembly: GCA_964547355.1. Classification (GTDB taxonomy): domain Bacteria; phylum Calditrichota; class Calditrichia; order Calditrichales; family Calditrichaceae; genus CAZJNP01. The sequence continues at coordinate 681 of CAZJNP010000516.1, read as the reverse complement.
ATGAATTCGGAAAACCCATGGTATTTAAGAACATCTTCGGGTCTTATCATCAGGAGCGGCTGAACGAACTACTGGAGAAGGTGCTTTACATTTACATTAAACGCGACATTCTGGATTCGGCCATCTCTATTTTGGAAGCACGGAAAAAGTACTACAGCGATTTAAACACGTGGTGGAGTTATATGCCAGTAGAATACGAAAAAATCAAGGACCTGAATTACTGGGAGCAAATAGCCGGTCAGGTTTTTTACCTGCGCCGATATTATAATAGAAAAAGCAGGGAATTACCCAATGTGATAGTTGTTGAATACCGGCATTTGGCAGAAAATCCATCTTCCGTATTAGAGATGATTAACGAAAAATTGAAGGCCCTGTTTGGTACGTCCATTCCAACGGCCGGCTCGCCTCCTGATTCGTTTCCATTTCGCACCTATGCGGAACGTCACCAGGAACGCGAAAAATTTAAATCATTACTGGCACAATTTGAAGAGCGGGAAAATTCATGAGCACATCCAAAATTATGGCCATGCATCAGGCCAATTATATTCCCTGGCTGGCATATTTTTACAAAATGGCAAAATGTGATTGTTTTGTTTATCTGGATTTGGTGCAGTTATCCTGGGGGTGGGGTTTTGGCGCCGGGGAAAAAAATGAACAGGCCACAGGGGCGGTTTGTTTTGT
>CAZJNP010000515.1:0-2776 GCA_964547355.1 uncultured Calditrichaceae bacterium | reverse complement strand
ATCCGGATCGGTGGTTACTTTGGTTGTGCCGGAAACGATCTTTTCCGGATCGCCTAATTTGTCGATGGGCACCACATAATCCACGTTGCCGCCCTCGATCGACCAGGGCCAGGTGGGAAAAGGCACCAGATTATCGGTAATGACCACCACTTGATCGGCGTAAAGAGAATCGGCCAGGGCAAATCCCAGCGGACCGCAGGCCGAAGGGCCGTGCACACCGTTGGCGTTGCCGTGCAGGTCCGCGGTAGGCGCGGCAATAAACGCCGCGTCGATATGCAGATCGCCGTCCTGGATGGCGCGGTATCGTCCACCATGGGAACGCAGCACCGCCGTTTTCTTCATGCCGCCCGTAGTGCATAAACGCCCGATGGGGCCATTCATGGAGCCCAGCACATGAGACACCGTGCCGTTTTTAATATGGTCCACAATGGGTTCGTGTACAGGGAAGAGGGCGGAAGGCGCTAACACGATATCCTTTAAACCGCGTTGGGCTAATTTTTCGACCACCAGATTAACAATGTAGTCGCCGTTGCGTAAATGGTGATGAAAGGAAATCGTCATGCCATCGTGCAGGTTTAACCGATCCAGCGCATCGTCAAGGTCTTTACGCACCTTGCTGTCTGTGTAATCCGCGCCGCTGGGGATGGGCGGCCCTACTTTGCGGCCGGAAGGTTTGTGTTTGCCTATGCCTTTAAACGGTACGGCGGGACGTCCGTTAACTTCGGTTGGGACTTCTCGTCCCAGGGCATTTTTTACCAATTTCATATGAGTGCTCCTGTCTATCTATTCGAAATTAATACAAAGTTCATGTTTCAAAATTTATATCATGACATCAATAAATCGCAAAAAGATATATTATTTTGCGATTTGAAACGCAAAAAGTAAAAAAATGCTTCCGCGTTTATTTTGTCACTGATTAAAACGGATAAATTTTTTCAATTCACAAAAACTTCTTGAACCGTTCATTTATTCGCAGTAAATTATTGACTACTCCGGTAGGTAATATAAAAATTGAACGATAACGGGGCAAGATGAAAAGAATAATTTCATTGATGAAGTCGTTGGGCTTCAGCCAGTACGAAGCGCAGGTGTATCTGGCCTTATTGCAACAGGCAAACGTAACCGGTTACGAACTGGCCAAACTATCCGGGGTGCCGGCCTCCAAAATATATTCCACCTTAAGCAAACTGATCGATCGGGAAATCGTCATGGTTATCGACGGTGAACCTAAGAAATATGTGCCAATTCCGCCTTCGGAAATCCTGAATCGTTTTAAGGAAGACTACCTTCAGACTATCGAAACGCTGCAACCCAGGCTGGAGCATTTGTATGTGCAGGATGAACAATATGGCAAGTATATCTGGAATTTAACGGGTCGCGCGGCAATTGTCCGTAAAATTTGTGATTTTGTGAATGAAGCTTCGGAGCAATTGTATCTCTCCATCTGGGACGAAGAAGTGGACGCGCTGATCGATACGCTGCGCGCTGCGAACGAACGCGGAGTGTCTATTAAAACGGTTCATTTTGGCCGTAAGGTGCTAAATTTTGGCAAAGAATATCGCCACGGCCGTGAGCATCAGATTCGAGTGGAGCGGGGCGGCCGGCGTATTGCCCTGATTGTGGACGATCGCAAGGTGATTCTGGGACATTTTCAGGAGGACGGGTCGAGCAACGCCGTGTGGACGACCAACAAAGGTCTGGTGCTACTGGCGAAAGATTATGTGATCCATGATATTTATACCATCCGCTTTGCTGAGAAGTATGGGGAAGAGGCCAACGAAATTTTTAAAATCTGATAAAGAGAAATTAGGAATTTGGAACTGGGAATTGGAAGGATTTATTCAGTTCCCAATTCCCAGTGCCAAATTTTTTCCTTTAAAAAATAAATATATAGGAGCAAAACATGTCCGACCTACACTGGAAAACAGCGATCACAAAAGTGGAGCCAAACAAGCTGACCGTACGCGGTTACAAACTGGACGATCTCATCGGAAAGGTGAGTTATGCGCAGATGGTTTATCTGTTATTCAAAGGTGAGATGCCTTCCGAGAATATCGGTAAAATGATAGAAGCCATTCTGGTTTCTTCTGTGGATCACGGTACCACTCCGCCATCGGTTTTAAGTGCGCTTACTGTGGCTTCAACCGGAGCGCCACTCAACGCGGCAGTAGCCGCCGGTATTCTGTCCATTTCCAAATTTCATGGCGGCGCCATTGAGGATTGCATGCTGATTCTGCACCAGGCCATGGACCTGATAAAAAATGATGGCACCAGCTTTGATCAGGCGGCCGAACAAATCATAAATGAATACCGTCAGGTGAAAAAAAGATTGTCCGGTTTCGGGCATCGGTACCATACCAACGATCCGCGTACACACAAACTGTTTGCTTTGGCGGGCGAACTGGGCGTAGCGGGTGATTACGTCAAACTGGCCGAGACCTTTGTGCACAAGCTCAAGGAAATCACCGGAAAAGACCTGCCGCTGAATGTGGACGGCGCCATCGCCGCGTTGCTTTGCGAAATGGATTTTGATCCTATGCTGGCGAACGCCTTCTTCATGATTGCCCGCGTGCCCGGATTGGTGGCGCATATTTACGAGGAAAAAACACGTTACAAACCGATGCGTAAAATCCACCCCACAGATGTGGAATATGACGGGCCGGAGAATAGGGAGTTATAGTTACTAAGTTAGTAGTTTATTGGTTATAGAAATAATTGGGAACTGGTAACTCGGAACTAGTTTCCAATTCCCAGTCCCAAGATCATTATGTAATTT
>CAZJNP010000514.1:0-2777 GCA_964547355.1 uncultured Calditrichaceae bacterium | reverse complement strand
CATATGTGGAGGCACTGCAAGAGATTTTCAATAAAAAGAAAAAATCAAAGCCATTATTGGAATTGTTACAGGAAAAGCTTCGTGCGGTTTACCTGGATTTTTACACACTGAACCACATTCGTGACTGCTCGGCCACAGAAAGGCCCGAGGTGCAATTTGTAACAGACCCGTTAAAAGCGGTACAAGTAAAGACGGATCTAATCGTTGTTGATTTACGCGCGCCGTCAAACGAACCGTACTTAAAGTACGATCAGCAGATACGTCAGATTGTTAATCATCCGTTGCTTATGGAGCAAAAGTCAGGCAGGAATCTCGATTTTGTTCCGCCACAAATTGCGGTGCGGATGGAAGAAATCACGGAAGAAGGCGTATGTTTTTCCAGAATGACGAAACCAGCCCAGTCGCTGCTCACGCGCCTGGTCAGTGAAAACAAATGGACACGGGCGGAGCAGATGCTGCGTGAGTGGATGAATATCTTTTACTTTTTTGAATTGTACACTGGCGCACAAAACAATTGGGGCCATGTTGTTATGCTCTTAGACGCCCAGCCGGCGATCGCGGTTTATGGGGAAGAAGATCATGACGTAAAGCTTAAATTACAGCAATTCTTTCAGGATAGTTTCCCGAAAGGGTGGCAATTGGAAGAAATAGTTAACGGCAAAAAACAGGTAAAGCGGGCAGCAGATTATTATGCGCTTATTTTTTCAGCAAGAGGAATGGAATGATTAGAAAATACGGATGGTTTTATTTTTTGCTTTTAATACGTATCGCTTTAGCACAGGACGTGTGGCATGCGGTAACCCTTTCGGATACGACGGTGGATTTTGGCGCGGTTTTAGCTTACCAGTCCCATATGGAAACGGTGACCATTTACAACAACACGGACACTACGGTTCAAATTCAAGAAGCTCGGTTCGAAGAAGACGTATTTAAAACCGACTTGTCCGAGGTACAAATTTTGCCCGGAGGACAGTATGATTTTCATGTCTATTTTAAATCCGGACAGAATGTCAATTATACGGATTTTTTATGGATCAAGCTGGATCAGGGTGTGCATCCGTTGCTGGTCAAATGCACAGCCCAGAACGAATATGACGATGCCTACTATGACGCCACCCAAAACAAATATGGCGCCGATTTGAAAAGCGCGCTGCACAACATTATTAAAGGGCACACCCAGTATGGTTATTCCGATCTGTGGAATATCTTGAGCGACACCGATGAAGACCCGAACAATTCACAAAACGTCATTTTGTTATATACCGGCTGGTCGTACAGAAAAGACAACAGTGGCGGCGACCCCGACGAGTGGAACCGTGAGCATGTGTGGGCTAAATCGCACGGTGATTTCGGTACCGCTGCGCCGGCCGGCACCGATGTGCATCATATCCGACCCACCGATGTTTCGGTGAACAGCAAGCGCGGGAATCTGGATTTTGATAACGGCGGCACGGAATACATCGACGGAGACGGTGCCACCGGCTGCTTTTATGACAGCGATTCCTGGGATCCGCGGGATGCGGTCAAAGGCGATGTGGCCAGAATGATGTACTACATGGTGGTGCGTTACGAGGGTGAGGAAGGATACGACCTGGAGCTGGTGGATTACACGCCGTCCACCACTACCCGCGAACCCCTGTTCGGAAAACAGTCCACCCTGTATCAGTGGCACTGGAGCGACAGCGTGGACGCCTGGGAAAGAAGACGAAACGAACGCATTTACACCAACTGGCAGCACAACCGCAATCCCTTTATCGATCATCCGGAATTTGCCGACCGCCTGCCCAGCATCTGCGGCATTCCTTTGACTGAAGAGCCCGAAATAGCGGTGGCTCCCTCAGCGGTGGATATGGGCGTGGTGGGCTACCATGCCCGGGCTAAATATTACTTAGCGATCGTCAACACAGGCAACCGTGAACTGAACGTCTATCAAATTCAATCCACAAATACAGACTTTTCGTTGGATCAATCCAGTATGACCATTCCTCCCGAAACGTACAGGTTTCTGGGCGTGATTTTCGAAGCCCGGGAAACGGAAGGCGTATTTTCCACAACCTTACGGCTTACGGGCAACGACCCGGACGAAAGCCAGATTGAAATCCCGGTTACGATACAGGTGTCCGAATCGGCAACGGGTATTGCGGAGGTGCCCATCGTGCGCAGCCTGACATTGTTCCAGAATTATCCCAATCCGTTTGGCCGGGGCAATGGGGCCGGAAATGGCACGGTTACCACGATCAAATACAGGGTGGCTGCCCTGAGCGGATATAACGGTGATCCGGTGAAACTGACGATTTATAATTCCGCGGGGAAAAAACTGAAGGTGCTTGTCAATCGCCGGCAGGTGCCGGGAGATTACACGGTACGCTTCGACGCGTCCGGATTGGCCAGCGGTGTTTACTGGTACCGCCTGGAAACCGGTTCAGGGGATGAGCAGATCCGTAAGATGGTGATTATTAAATGATTCCTTGATAAATCGTTTTATTCAAAAAGGATATACTTTTTTATTGCTTTTGGGACAGAAGTTTTTTTAATTCCAAACAGACTACGGTTTGAGAATACCCCTTATTTTTCTAAAAATATTTAAACCGGGAGTTGTGTCATGAAAAAAGAAAACCCGGTATGTTCCTTTAAAAAGCAGTTTTCCTCCATAGTCTTCCTGTTTATAACGATCGGTCTCCTATGTGCACAGCCGATCAAGCCCGAAAAGAAAAACAGCATTTCCAAAGCCCCTTGGTATTTTCCGCCTGCAGCGCAAACGCAACACGCAGTACCAC
>CAZJNP010000513.1:0-2780 GCA_964547355.1 uncultured Calditrichaceae bacterium | reverse complement strand
ATATTAAATCATCTTTTAAAAGAGAACATTTACAGAGGATGCCGGTACGCATGCTGAATTCACTGGCCTGCCACTCGATTGCCGGGACCAGACCCAGTTCGTCTAAAATACCGGGACGTAATTTGGAGGTGATGCGTTGAACGGATTCCACCGTTTGGTCGATGAGTTCGGAAATTTGTTGTATTTTTTGCTCGAATTCAGGTTGCTGCGTTTTTAATTCCTGCCCAAGCAAAGAAATCTGAATTTTCAACACCGTCAGCATTTGCCCCAGTTCATCGTGAATCTCACGGGCGATCATGGTGCGTTCTTCTTCCCTTGCGGTTTGAATTCTGGAAGCCAGGTTGCGCAATTTTTGGCTGGTAGCGCGCAGCCGCGCCTCGTCCCGTTTTCGTTGGGTGATGTCCCTTGCGATGGAAAGAATGGTCGGCTCGTCCTTGTATTCAAACAGAATGGCGCTGATTTCCACCGGGATACGGCGGTTGTCTTTACGCAGATGGTCGATTTCGAAAATGGCCTGATTGTTGATCCGTAATTCTTTGATTACCCGATGAATGGTATCGTAATATTCTTCCGGGATGATGGAATACGGGTTCAACGAGAGCAATTCTTCCCGGGCAAACAACAACCGTTCGCAGGCCACATTGTTTACTTCCACAAAGGGGCCTAACTTATCGTTTGCCGACAGGTGGTTGACGAAGATCGCGTCGTTGGCGTGGTTAAACAGCAGGCGAAAGCGACGTTCGCTTTCTTTTAACTCCAACTCGGCCTGTTTGCGCAGGGTAATGTCTTTGATAATGCTTAGCAGCAGCCGCCCCGAATCCTGCAATTCCAAAAAGGAGTTGGAAAAAGCAAACCACACGCTGCGGCCGTTCCACAGCTTACGCTTACCGTCCTGGTGCGGCATGATCTGGTTATTGGTAAAATGTTCCCGGTAAGCCGTCAGCATCTCCGGCTGCAGGGATTTTTCGTAAACGATTGAAAAGGGCTGCCCGATGAGTGCGTCTTTTGGCATGCCGACCATTTCGCAGAAGGCGTTATTTACCTGGAGAATGGTACCTTCGGCGTCTGTAAGACGCATACCGTCCGCGGAAATGAGCCATAATTGCTGGAATAAGGTTTCGGATTTTTGCAGGGCCTGTTCCAGGGTGCGATGGATTCTTATTTCTTTGTGCAGGGCTTCTTCGGTTTGTTGCAGTTTTTCCTGTCTCAGGTGCATTTTTTCGGATAATTGAAGCGTCATTTCGCGGAAAGCCTCGAACAGTCCGCTGAGGGCCGAGGCGGAAGAAACGGAAATATCAGGGAAGTCCGATCCTTGTCCAAGCCGTTCCATGTGTTGCAAAAGGGTCGTCTGATCATGCTGGATTTGGTTATGATATGTGACCAGAAGGGCCAATCCCGTGAAAAGCAGAATCGCGGTTAACGGAACAAGAAATGTAAAAAAAACGCCTTCGGATGCCCTAAAAAGCCATGAGCCCGCAATTAAAAGCAGGCTCAGAAAAATACAGGCGATTCCGTAATAAAACAGCAATTTTCCTTTAAACATTTTCATTGATTCCGCCAAGTGTCTTTGATAGCGCCCATTAAAAGCTGTGCGATTTCTAAAACGCTAAATTTAAGTGTTCTCAGTTCCTGCATCCTTCTCCTTTATTTGTACCCGGCAACCCTGTTTTTCACCCGTCACTCTTTTAACAGGGCCACGGCTTTATTTTCGTCCCCGTTCATTAAAATTACCAGCTTTTTCCCGCCGGTTACTTCCGGCACATGAATGACGCGTACGGTGTCCTGTAAATAAGCGTATTCGGGCAGCAGGGAAGCCAGCGCATTGGGAGACCGGGTTAAGAAAGATTCGTTAAACTGGTTGCCGCTTTCGTCAGGGTAGAGGGGCAGGTAGCGGATGGATGCTTCTACCAGGTCCTGGAAAAAGTGCGTGCCAAAGGACAGGTCCGGCACGTAATTGCCTTTTTTACGGGCGATTTCGATCAGAATGGCTGTATTATTGATATCCGAATAGGTCACGCTGACGCCTAGTTTGATGTCACCGCGGCTGCCCCAGCGCCCCGGCCCCATCAAAATGAATTTTCTTTTTGGCAATACCTTGTTCAGCGCTCCAACCACCCGTCCCACTTTGCGCAGTGTTTCCATGTCGCTAATCTGGCTGTATTTTTCCGGCGGAACGTACACGATATATTCGATATTTTTAACCGTACCATTGGATACATACTTATTTGCGCTGAAAATCACGGTTTCCGGCGTAAGGTGATCCGGAATTCTGGCGGCAGTGTTTTCTTTGGCATAGCTTTGCGGCCGGCTTTGCAGCAAGAAAAAGTTTTTGCCGTCATGGGCAAATTCGATGTCCACCGGCGTGCCAAGATGCTTTCGTAATTCCTGCAAAATAACATGCACCTGCTGAATAAACGGCGTTTGTTTGAGAACGCCTTCAAAGGTGACCACAAAATCAACCTGCTGGTAATCGGTGCTAAAAGTGGGCGGACGAAGGTGTCCGTGATCCACTACGGAAAGAATCTTTTCGATCCAGGGATACTCATGGCCGTAGTTTTTTACGAGATCGTGGACGTCGATGGTTTCAAATTCATTGCTTTCCAGATTAAGCACATCCATTTTTTTCGGAGAGTAGCGAATGATTTCATCCGGATTGACGTTGGTGCGCAAACCGGGTTGTCCCGGCGCGATGAGCACGGGATAATCGTCGCTCAACCGGTCCACCGCCCGGGTGCCCAACCCGGGTACCATGCGGATCAGGCCGTCTTCTCGTTTAATGC
>CAZJNP010000512.1:0-2806 GCA_964547355.1 uncultured Calditrichaceae bacterium | reverse complement strand
CTTGGAATCGGTTTGACGAAGGATCACAAGGCTCTGTTTTACATGTAAGCCTGAACTTTTTCCGATGCCGGATTGAAACGGTATAAGGAAATATGGTAATCGGGTATAAGGGCTGCCATCATTATTTACTCCCTTATACCTTATACCATTATACCCTATATCTCTTACCGCTTAATCAGAAGCAAGATGGAGTTAATGAACAGGATCAATTAGGAATGCGTAATATGATTCGCGTTAACGATTCAGAACTACAAAGAAAAATTGAAAAACTCTACCAGATGGATCAGGGGCACATTTTCCGCTTCTGGGAAGAATTAAATGAAGAACAGCGGAATAATCTTTTGGATCAGGTGCGCGCTCTGGATATAGAGTTGCTTGCCGATCTGATTCAATTAGGTATCGGTGAAAAGGAGCCGGTGACCGCTTCTTTTCATCTGGAACCTGCAGAAGTGATGACATTAAAACAACGGCAGCGTCGTGATACTGCAGTTGTTCCGGTGGGTGAAAAAGCTCTCCGAGAAGGGCAAGTGGCCGCTTTTCTGGTGGCTGGTGGTCAGGGAACCAGATTGGGCTTTAACGGCCCCAAAGGCGCATTTCCGATTACTCCAGTGAAACAAAAACCGTTATTTCAACTACATGCTGAAAAAATCCGTGCCGTTTCTGAGAAATATGGATGCATCATTCCCTGGTATATCATGACCAGCCAGGCCAATCATGAAACCACGGTTTCGTTTTTTGAAAAGCATCACTATTTCGGGTTGCCAAAAGAAGAGGTCATGTTTTTTCGTCAGGATATGTTGCCCGCCATCGACTTTGAGGGCAAATTGCTCCTGGCGGAAAAAGATTCATTATTTCTCAGTCCAAACGGTCATGGCGGTTCGGTCAAAGCGCTCTGGGACAGCGGCGCATTAGAAAATATGAAGCAGCGCGGTATTCGCTATATTTTCTATTTCCAGGTGGATAATGTGCTGGTGAATATTTGCGATCCGGCTTTCATCGGTTACCACATTGCCAGTAAAGCGCAGATGTCCAATAAGGTTGTACGCAAGGCCTATCCGGAAGAACGCATGGGAATCATCTGTAAAATCAACGGAAAAATGGGCGTGGTCGAATATAGCGATTTAAGCCAGGAAGATATGTTTGCAATAGATGAAAAAGGAGAATTAAAATACTGGGCTGGTTCTATTGCCATTCATATGTTAAATGTGGATTTTATTGAACAGGCCAATAAAAACGGTTTTTCGTTACCATATCACAAAGCGGTTAAAATCGTTCCCTTCGTGGATTCAGAAGGGTGGAAGGTGCAACCTAATGAAAAGAACGGCATAAAATTTGAAACTTTTGTATTTGATTTACTTCTTCAAACGGATCGCACATTTACACTGGAAGTTGACCGTTGTCTGGAATTCAGTCCGGTGAAAAATAAAGACGGTTTAGACAGTCCGATAACCGCACGGCAGGATTTGTTACGCAATTATGCCCATCTTTTAAATCAGGCCGGGATTGGTGTACCGGTGAATATTTGTGGCTTACCGTCCTTTAATCTGGAGATAAGCCCCCTGTTTGCCTTGACGGGGACTGACGTGAAAAGAAAAAAGGACGAGATAAAGAAAATTGTTCCCGATCTATATTTGGAGTAATCATGAATTCAACCATTTTATCACTGAGAGAGCGCGTAAGAAAAATCCATCGAGTAAACCGTCTCCTATGGTTGGCGGTTCTATCCGGGATGGTGGTCCTTACGGTGGTTGCAATTGTTTTTTATCAATTCCGGCTGGTGGACTGGGCCCCCCAAACCTACCGTGCCTACGATCAGGCCGTATATTTGGCCGTTTTGTTTTTTCTTTTTCTTATCTTCTATATAAAACGACATTATCTTGAACCGAATAAATTAGTGGAACGGGTAAAAAATCGTCAGGTGGTAATCAACATCGAAGATATGGCCGATCTGTTACACGAATTCGGCACCGACTATGACCTGCTGGCCAGAATGCTAATCTTGAGCAGAAGGTATTTAATGGTTATCTGGTCGATTGCCAATTTAATTCTGATTATCGGTTTTATATATTTTTTATTAACCGGTTTTATTAAGATGTACGCCATTTACGCCTTAATTTCATTTTACTCGATAGCGATTAATTTTCCGGCATTTTCTTATATCGAGCGGTGTTTTATTAAATTATACGACCGTCCGCTGGAATAACACAAGTAAAAAGGAGAAGCGATGTACAGCGTTGGGAAAATTCATGATGTAATTATTAAACCCCTGAAAAAATTCGTCGATGATAGAGGTTGGTTAGTGGAATTGTTCAGACAGGACGAGCTGGCAAAAGAGCATTTCCCTGTGATGAGTTATGTTTCTGAGACCTTACCGGGAGTTGCGCGCGGACCTCATGAACATGTGACACAAACGGACTATTTCGCTTTTGTCGGACCATCGGATTTTAAAATTTATTTATGGGATCACCGAAAGGACTCTCCTAGTTATGGAATCCGGATGATACTGTTTGCTGGTGAGAATGCGCCTACTGTTGTTATTATTCCACCGGGTGTTGTTCACGCCTACAAGAATATCGGTACACGTCCCGGATGGGTATTTAACGCACCTAACCAACTTTATGCCGGACAGGGAAAAAAGGAACCGGTTGATGAAATTCGTCATGAGAATATTCCCGATTCGCCTTTTTCTCTGGATTAGGCACCAGGCTATCAGATAAAATGAAAATCTTGTTATGCGACTGGTTACAAAACTGTTTATTTCATCATTTATTATTCTATTTATTAGCGTATCCTCAGGCATATATAC
>CAZJNP010000511.1:0-2806 GCA_964547355.1 uncultured Calditrichaceae bacterium | reverse complement strand
ATCCGGTCCTTTGTCATAGTCGCGGTAGGATTTTCGCGGCGGTTCGTAGGGTAGATCGCCCGGCTCATCAGAATATCCTTCCCGGTCGCCGACGGCCAGATAGCTGAAGTTTAACTGTGTATTGGAGATTTTTCTTTTACCGTCCGCGGAAAAAATCTGAATGGAACGGGAATTGTCTTTGCGAATGCTGACCGTACCGCCGCGGCCCAAACGCAAACATGAGCCAAAGGAGAAATCATGCAATGGTATCGGTACTTTGGTATATTTGAAGTTTTCCTGCAAAATGAATCTGGGACTTGCGGAATCTGCGGGCAGCCAGTTCGGGTCATCTTGCATCCACTGTTTAATTTTTTGAAGGGCGTTTACGTAACTGGATTTGATGGTACCAACATTTCCTCCTGCGCCCGCGCCTCCGGGATGCATCACGCCTACAATTTTTACTTTTGGCCCCAGCACGTTCGCCTGGCACCGGGAAACGTCCGCGTAACCGGCAGGGCATTCGCCGCCTCTGGATTGAATCCAGGTGACCACGCTTTCTTTGGCGGCGTTTCCCACGGCCATCACCAACTGTAGATCGTTGCGTGCTAAGACGTAGTTAAAGATGCCATGGCGGTGCCGAACAATCGGCGAGTCGGGATCCTGCGCCAGCCAGCGCAACGAGGAAGTGTATTGCCCTTTGATGGAATAAACGAAGGTGTTCAGGAATAAGTAGGATTTGGTAATGCCGATGAATTTCAGGAAGTGCTGCAAATACGAACCGCTGGTACCGGTGAAGGCGCGGTGGCTGAGCGCTTCGTCCATAGCGCCTTCCTGCCCGATGAGCAGCACCTTGACGGAATGATCTTTTAACCGCCCGCGGTAGAACATGGGACCAAAATACCAGCGTGTTTTGTCCGAACCCAAGACTTCTTTGAATATGGCGCGGTAATTGGGCGTTTCGGCGAATAAGCGCACCCAGCGTCTGTTTTTAGGCGGTCCCGGGTCATAATCCCTGGGGTTGCCGCGATCTTTCAGATAGGGATTCATATGCTTCTCCTCAATGGGGTGGTCTGTTGTAAAACATATTATTACGGTTCAATCGCAATCAATTCTTTACGCACCACTCCGTGCAGCACTATGGCCTGATCGGTTTTGACCAGTACTTCGTGCCAGTTTTTACGCCGCCCGGAGGCCGGTTTTACAATAATCACTTTGGCGCCTTCAGGGATTTTGTAAAGCAGTTTTCCCCAAGGTTTTTTCAAAAGCCTGGTGGTTTGGGTCGTTTTTCCGATGGGATAAACAAAAGCGGCCAGATCAACGACGGATAAGGGATTGTGCGGCACGGTCCAGATGCCTTCGAAAAAATCCGGATCAAGCGCCGTATAAATTTCGTCCGGCGGTTCGGGCCCGTTAGGGAAGTTGTCGCTTTCCATATAATGTTTTAAAGTCCATACCACGGACTTCCAGCTCTGGTCGTACAGGTTTTCGCGCGTTATGTCCACCACCTTTACCTGCGGTAGTTTTTTAGTCACCGTTTCGAAATCATGTTTGCGGCCGATTTTCTTAAGCCGTTTCAAGAAGATTTTGTCGCCGTAGTACGGCTCGCCGTTGATAACCACCAGGCGGATATCTTTTTCTGTGCAATGGATTAAATTGAGATAGGGATTGGCTTTCAGGTTTGAGGTTACGATCAGGTCGGCGTACAGGCCTTCGCGGATTTGGCCCACTTTGTCCTGCCAGTTCAGCATCTTCGCCGGATTGACGGTAACCATTTGCACCAGTTCTTTGGGAGAAAACAACCCGTTTAATGCGTCCCGGTTCCACAGGTAAGCCACTTTTAATTCCCACAGAACATTTTTAGAGCCGGAGGGACTCCAGTCCGGCCCGATGCTCATCAACACATGATGCCTTTTTGCAGCGGCCACGTCGGTGGTGGCGCCGTACAGGAGCAGATTGCTGAGCGGCGACCAGACCAGCGCCATACCGTGTTGCCCCATGTATTCAAAATCGGCATCGGTTAAGGCGGTGCAGTGGATGCCGGCAATTTTTGCCATACGGGAACCCATCGCTTTCAGATCTTCAAACTCCTGTATCATAGATGGATCTGTACCTTCCGCCACGTGGTAGAAAAAACAATCCCATTGATCATTCAGTTTATCCTTAACGCGTAAAAATTCTGTGGAACCGGCTCTAAGACGTCGAACGCTTGTCCCGACGCGATCGGTGCCAAAATTATCTAAATCCGCATTACGCACAAGGTATCGGTAGAATACGCCTCCTCTTTTTTGCGATAAGCCCTGCAGGGTAGTGGTTCCGCCGGACATAGCCTTTACTTCCGCATATAGAGCGATTCGGGTGTTTAGTTTCAATGAATCCCATAAATAATGGTATTCACGGGATATACTTTCTTTGTATGCTTTTGATGATCGCCATTGACTGTTTTTTCGGTATTTCTTGGGCACATTCCAAACCGGCAGCATGTTATACGCCGGATGGTTGTGCAAGTCAATCAATCCGGGATAAATCACGCCTTCGGTATTAATGATCACAGCGTCCTGAAACTCAGCCGGAAGCGGGTCTCCGGGGTGCAGGATGCGCACAATTTTTTGGTCATAAACCAGCACCTGCCCGTTTTCGATCACAACAGGGCTGTCCTCGCTCATGGTGCAGATTTTGCCTTGCAGAACAAAACCGTTTTGCCATTGGGCGGAACCGATACTAATGACAAACAGAAGGATAAAAGATATTTTACGGAACATGGCAGGCTCCTTTAACGAGTATTCATTTATTCGTTTAAATGATAAAATTCCACCAATAAGGTAAACAG
>CAZJNP010000510.1:0-2811 GCA_964547355.1 uncultured Calditrichaceae bacterium | reverse complement strand
CCTGTTAATCGCGTCGTGTTCTTTATTCAAAAAAGTTCCAGAGGAAGAAAAAACTCCTGAGGAAAAGGCGGAAAGCCGCGAACTGCTTCTCGATAAGGCAGAGGAATTTGTAAGCGCCGGCATTGAATTATACAAAGACGGTGCGGACAGTTTGGCCATTGGACAATGGCAAAAGGCACTGCAATTAATCCCCGATGACGCGGAAGTGCACAATTTCATCGGCATTGCTTTTCATCGTCGCGGGCAGTTGGATTCGGCGCTCATGCATTTTAAAAAGGCAGTGGCTTTAAAACAGGATTATTTTGAAGCGGCAAATAATGTGGGCTATATTCTTTTCCTGAAAAATCAGATGGACGAAGCACTTTTTTATTTTGACCTGGCCTTAAAATATCAGCCCGATTACGCGCCGGCGCTAAAAAACAAAAAACTGGTGACCCGCATTATGGAAGGGAAGCTCGATAAGAAAGTATTTGAATTAAGCGAAAAAGCGGATCGCATTCAGGATTACGACCAAAAAATTATCGAATTAAAAAAGGTACTGGATCTGGATTCCACTTACGCCAAGGCCCATAACAATATTGCCGTGGCATATTATTATGCGGGTAAGCTGGACAGCGCGCTTTACCATCTTAAAAAAGCGGTCGAGTACGAAAAGGATTATCCGGAAGCCATTAATAATCTGGCGTATTTATACCGGGTAGCGGAAAACAATGAAATGGCCATTCGTTTGTTCATGAAAGCCTTAAGTTTAAAACCGCGCTATATTCCGGCAATGAACAACCTTGCTGAGACGTACTATATGGTGGGCGATAAGAAAAATGCCGTTCGGATTTTTCATACTGTATTGGAATTAGCTCCCCAAAATCCGGTAGCCCGGAAGTGGATGCAAAAGCTGGAAGCAGATAGTGAGCAATAAGGAGGAAGTATGTACATTGTATTAATGGCCGGAGGTTCAGGCACCCGGTTTTGGCCGCAGAGTCGCGCCAATAATCCCAAACAAATGCTGCGCCTGGTGGGCGAGCGGTCTATGCTTCAGATGACCTACGATCGGGTAAAAGATTTGGCGCCGGCGGATAAAATATTAGTAATTACCAACGCAGACCTAGCGGAAAAAGTCGTACAGCAATTGCCGGATATCCCCGAACGCAATATTATTGCCGAACCATTCGGCCGCAACACGGCTCCTTGCATTGGCCTGGCCGCCGCGATCATTCAAAAACGAACGACAGAGGATGAACCCATGGTGGTGCTTCCGGCGGATCATTTAATTAAAGATATGAAACATTTTCACAACACGATTAAAATAGCCACCGAATATGCCACCACTGGAAACTGCCTGATCACTATTGGTATTACACCCACTTATCCCGAAACAGGTTATGGGTATATCCAACGCGGTGAAAAGCTGGCCACAAAATCCGGGAAAGATATTTATAAGGTAAAAACCTTTGCCGAAAAACCCAATCTGGAAACTGCGCAACGTTTTCTGAAAAGCGGGGATTTCCTCTGGAATAGCGGCATGTTTATCTGGTCAACGGATTTAATCCTTAGGGAGTTCGCATTGTTGCAGCCGGATATGTACGAAGGCTTTGAAACAATAAAAAAAGCTGTGGATACGGAGGCATTCGATTCTGTGGTTCAGGATGTGTATGCAAAAATCAAGTCCATTTCCGTGGATTATGCTATTATGGAGGCGGCGGAAAATGTTTGTGTGCTGGAATCCGATTTTAGCTGGAATGATGTGGGTTCCTGGGAAGCTGTGTACAATATCTCGAAAAAAGATAAACACGGAAATGCGGTCAATGTGGATGAAAATTGTCTTATTGATGCCAATAACAATTATTTTTTTGTTAAAGATAAATTGGTGGCAGCGGTTGGTGTGGACAATTTAGTGGTAGTAGAAACCGACGATGCCTTATTGATCTGCAGAAAAGATCAGTCGCAACGGGTTAAGGAAATTGTTGAAAACCTGAAACGCAAGAAAAAGTATGAGTATCTGTAAAATGTTTGAGGCTTGTTGAGGTAAGATGGTGATAAAAGCATCAAAGAAACCGGAAAGCAAAGAAGAACAGCTGTTGAAACGATTGATCGATTATGTTGAACAAAACGGTATCGAAGTGAAATATAACCGTGGTAATTTTCGGGGCGGACTGGTCAGATATCGGGAAAACTATTATTTGTATTTAAACCGAAAAAATGATGTCCCGGCTAAAATCCAAACAATATTAAATGAAATAGAAAATCAAAAAAATCTTTTTAATTTGAACCAATTCCCGGAAGATCTTAAACATTTGGCTACGGAACAGCTAAATGATCAATGACGACTAAAGATTTTTAGGGGATAAAGGTTTTTCCGCATCGTTACTATTTTAATAAGGAGGAAAAATGGAGTTCGAAGGAAGAGCTGCGCCAAGAATAGAGTCGGAAAATTTGCTCTCCTTTCGTTTGTTCGATCTTGAGCAAAAAGTGGTAAATGAAGGTTTGGTAAAAACGCTGGATATTAGTCGTACAGGCGTGGCGATTGCCAGCAAAGTGCCGATGGAAACGGGTTATAGAATTGAGCTGACAATTGGAATGGGAGACGAAGTGGTTTAGACGATGGGAACCGTCCAAAACCAGAAAAAAATTGCGCCGGACGTTTACCATATCGGAATAGCCTTTGATTTTTTAACGGAAGAGGATTTAAATAAAATTGGAATGGTTTATCCATCAATCTTAAAATAAGCGGTCTGGTGCAGAGTTTAACGGTTTTTGTAATTGTAATTCGCTGAAATTTGATGTATATTTATTTCCAATATAATCCGGAATCGG
>CAZJNP010000509.1:0-2819 GCA_964547355.1 uncultured Calditrichaceae bacterium | reverse complement strand
TGATACAAAACCAACAAACAACTATAATCAAACCCCGCACGTCCGGCTGCAACGTCAAATGTGTATAAGAAACAGCCAATGCACAGTGGAATCTGGTATTTCCCCTTTACCCTATTCCTTTAAACCACATATCTATGATACATTTCTCAGGGTATTGGACCTAAAAAAGGCTTTATAATACAAAAAGCTATCCAGGAACAACGCCAACCCAATGCCGATATACCCGGGAGCGACCAACTGTCTGGGGATAAGCGACGTGTTTCTGAGAAAAATACCCATACTCATCATCACAGCGATCAGCACATAGCTTTTCCATTCCTGGAATGCAAACACGCAAACTGTGGACGGATAACCGATTATGCGGTCGATATTTTTCCGCACAACAATACTAAAACCGAAAACTGCAATGGCAACGCCCAACAGGATGCCCCCTGCGACGGTCAGCAGCATTTCTTGCCGTGAGAATAAAACAATCCATCGGAATGCGACCCGTATTAATAGTAATCCGACTCCGGTCCACATTAGACCCGAGATAAATAATAACCAGTGTTTTTGTACTGCCGGTTTCCTGATCATTGCTTGAAATCCTTTTCTTTAAAACATTCCGGCAAATATACAAAAAATCCAAGAAAAGTAAAGATAAAAGATTATAATGGGGGAAAGATCCACTTCCAAAAACTATCCCCCCGTGAATTGGGGGGACTTTATGAAAGCTGCAAGAAATGATCTACTAAACCATAATTTTGAACAAGTGCATCCTCAAATACAGCTTTAAAGTTATTATTTATGAATATACACTTCAAAAACGAAAGGATTCCTCATTTCTAATTGTCCATAATTCCCATTCACCAAATAATTCACACCGGAATCCCGATCGTTCTTCTTTCTTTTTCTATTATTGAAGCAAATCTTCGGATCTATCCAAAATATGATCCAGATAAGGACGAATTAATTCTGTTTTCTTTTCTGTGGCCTCCGCAACTTTAAGAGCGATCTGGGACACATCGGTTTTTACCCTGCGCGAACCCATCACCACGTTTCCTTCACCATTATCCAACACCTTATCGTCTGTACTATTCAAAACTACCATATTATCATTCCCAAATAAAACAATATCGTACAGTTCATTATTATCAAGGGTATTTCTGAGTAGTTTGTTGCCGTGACTATTTTCGTCAAGGTAAACACCGTATCCGGTTTGGACATACGAATCGGGATAAACCATGGATCCGCTGATTGAATTTCGGGCAATTATAGTGTTTGTCCCACCTATAACAATAATACCGATGCCGCTTGAACCTTCCAGGGTATTATCGACCACTCGATTGTTTTCAAATGGCATGCCCTCTTTACTGTTAATCCACGCCATGGTACCCAGATCATACTCTGTAAAAATCACTTGATCAGTAAACTTATTACCTTTAATCAAATTGTTACTACAACCGGCATCTGGAGGTCCAAAATCGCTCACAATCCAGAAACCGTCGGCAAAACCTTCTACTATGTTGTTAGCAAAAATATTATTATCACTCGGGCCGACTAAAGCCATTGCCCCACCAACGTTGTAAGGTTGTCTAACTATTGGAACCTGCTCCGGCTGTGTCGCCATTATCTTATTCCGTTCAAAATAAACCGTTTTTCCGACTACTGAAAAGGGCTGAGCTATGTTGTCAAACACATTAAAACGTATTCGCGAGACATCTTCCGACTGGCCCATAAAACCAACACCAACCACAGAGTTAATGAATATGTTATGTTCAATTACATAACCTCCGGTTTCTGCAAATAGATGTGGATTGATATTGATTGCAGCAATTGAGAATGAATCAAAAGTCAATCCCCTAACAACCTGTTTTCCCCCGGTTAATGCAAGACCCTCATATTGTCCAAATACGGTAATATTTTCTCCTCCTTTGAGCGTTGTTCCATTAGGGCTCCCCCGTAACGTAATCCCAGGCACATCAATAATCAGGGCATCATATAGAATCTCACTTCCAATACGATACGTCCCGGTAGCAAATTGGATTGTATTGCCAGGTTCTGCCTTTGCCAACGCGGATTTAATATTTGCGCGATCGGTTTCGGCATCGCCGGTGGGCGGTGCGACAAAAATAATACCCCCCTTACTTAAACTCATGATTTCACTTGCGTCGGATTGATGCATCATATTGTTTTCCGCAGATAAGGGCATTTGGCCTTTCTCACAGCTATGGATGATAAAGGCAATTGGAAGAAGAAAGAACAAAGATACTTTAGATAAATGTTTCATGATTTCATCTCCTGAATTGGTTAGAATAAATTTTTATGTTTTCTCATGGAAAAGAGGCGTCCGTTAAAATAATTAAGCTTACGGCGGATGTTTGTCCTGAAAGTACTTTTTCATGTTTTTTCTCACTTTTGTGGATGGTGTGATACTAAAAAAAATATTCCGTAAAAAATATTTTCTATATTATCAAAAACCCAGTGAGGATTTATTGATTATCTTGTCTCCTTTTTTTCATAAATCATAGAAGTGACGGTAATAAATTGGAATTGCACAATCTGTTTATAGTGTGATTTGGGCGATTCGAAAATTAAACAATCAAATTATTTTACATTGCGAACTCGCTTTGAATCAAAATGAGCTTATCAAAAAAGAACGAATTGTTTTTCACCGGTTCGTTCTTATTGGGAATATTCCTTTTTTAGACATTCAATTACCATAGATTTAATCAAAAACAGTGCCATTATTTTACATCCGGATACAAACAAGAGTTAACTCTCATTAAAATAAAACATTATGAAGGGGAAACTGCAAGAAACATTAGAGATAACAGATA
>CAZJNP010000508.1:0-2829 GCA_964547355.1 uncultured Calditrichaceae bacterium | reverse complement strand
GGTTTAACCAGTCCATGAACCGGTTAAATGAAACGATCGAAGCCCTAAACCATGCCGCCCGGCAAATCGATGAGAATCCCGGGATTTTACTGGGCGGCGCTAAGCCGGAAAACCCGCCGGATGAAAAACTGGAGCGATAAATCATGAACCATGTGCTTAAAACAGGTCTCGTTGTTTTTTTCCTGATTTTTACTGCCGGTTGCGCCACCAAGCAGTTGGCCAAACACTACTATTTGCTTGATGCCGGTGCCGGAGCTGAGGACAGCCTGCGTTTTTCCACGCCCCTGTCCTTTTCTGTTCAGATTGCTCCGTTTGATATTAATCCGGCCTTTAATCAAAATCGGATTGCTTTGCGCACCCGAAGCCATGAGCTGCGCTATTTTTACTATCATCTGTGGGCCGAGCGACCGGCGATTGCCGTTCGGTATTTTGTTTTCGATCAGTTCGAGCGTTACCGGTTGTTTACGGATTGTACCCTGCAAATCGGTGCCCGGGCACCGGACTATTTTGTTACCGGATACATCGATCAAATCGAACGCCTGGAAAACAACGAGCGCTCGGCCGCCCGCCTGAAAATGACGTTCGAACTGATTCAGACGCAGCAGAACAAAAAAATCGTCGTCCATCGATTTAACCGCACCGTTCCGTTTAAGAAAAACGGCGCCATGAATCTGTTCGCTGCCGCGCTTAGTAAAGCGCTTGATCAGGAAGTGCGCATCTTTGCAAAAAAAATCTACGATACGTTAAGATAACGCCATGTCGGAATTTGTTATCCAGGATAACTTTGCCTTTCTTCCCGAAGAATTTACGTTCAGAAACGCTCAGGCTATTTTCAACAGGCTTTCCCAGCATTTTAAACGCAACCGACCGGCTGAATTTACGCTGGATTTTCAGTACGTAAGAAAAATCGACAGTGCCGCCGTTTCCGCACTGCACCGCTTGCAAAGCCGTGCCGCAGAGTGGAACGTCACCCTACATCTGGAAAACAGAGATGAATCCATCCGCCGGGTAGAACTTCTTTTTCAGTCTAAAGAATCCGCATTTGCCGCCGCCAAACCGGTGCCGGGATTTTTTGAGCGCCTCGGCCAGAAAGGATTAGATTTTTTTTATGAATTATTCGACGGGTTGCTTTTAATCTCCAATATCTTTTATTGGGCATTCATTGCCTTTTTCAGGAAAAAACTGCGCCGGAAAGGCGAAGTCATCCGGCAAAGCCTGCTGATCGGTTTTAACGCCTTGCCCATCGTCAGCCTGATTGCTTTTCTGATCGGATTTATTCTTGCTTTGCAATCGGCGGTCCAACTGCGCCAATTCGGGGCCAATATTTACGTGGCGGACCTGGTGGCTGTTGCCATGGTCAGTGAAATGGGGCCGCTCATCACCGCGATCATCATCGCCGGGCGTTCCGGCTCCGCCTTCGCTGCCGAAATCGCCACCATGAAAATCACGGAAGAATTTGACGCTCTGCAGGTGATGGGCATTAACCCGCTGCCCTATCTGGTCATTCCAAAATTGTACGCCATTTTGATCACTCTGCCATTGCTTACAGTACTGGCCAACGTGATCGGGATTCTCGGGGGGTTGTTTATCGGCATCACCTATCTGGACCTGGATATTCTTCCGTTTATTAAAGAAGTGATTTCCGTGTTGCGGTACAAGGAAGTGTTCACCTTTGTGGTTAAAAGCGTAACCTTTGCCGTGATCATTTTGGTGGCTGGGGCACATTTCGGCCTGAAGGCCAAGGAGGGTGCCGAAGATGTGGGCAAGATGACCACTGCTTCGGTGGTGGCAGCCATTATTCTGGTTATTATCGCAGACAGCATCATCGGATTGCTTTTTTATTTTGGGGAGCCGGTCTTTTGACAGAATCAGCCGTCGTTCAGGTAAACAATTTAACCAGCGGTTATGACGACCGTATCATTCTACAGGATATTTCCCTGGAAATTCCCGAGCGCCAGATCACGGTGATTCTCGGTACCAGCGGGTGTGGCAAAACCACCCTGTTGAAGCATCTAATCGGACTCAAAAGACCGATGCGGGGAGAAATACGTCTCTTTGACAAGGATTTACTATCTCTGGAGGAACAGGAAGCCGAGGAGCTTTTTAAGCGAATCGGGGTGCTCTTTCAGAACGGCGCGTTGCTGAATTCCCTGCCGATTTATGAGAACGTGGCCATTCCGTTGCAGCAGCACACCAACCTGAGCGATGAAATCATCGAAGACATGGTAAGGGTCAAGCTGGGCCTGGTTGGTCTGGAATCGGCCTATCATTTATATCCCTCTGAATTATCCGGAGGGATGCGCAAGCGGGCGGCCGTGGCCAGGGCCATTGCCCTGGATCCGAAAATCCTGTTTGCGGACGAACCCGGCGCCGGACTGGACCCGGTGACTGCCGCCTCGCTGGACCGGCTGCTACTTTCGCTGAAAAACCAACTAAAAATGACGCTGGTGGTGGTTACTCACGAAGTGGCCAGTATCAAACGCATCGCCGACCGGATTATTTATTTGCACGATCGTTCTGTACTTTTTTCAGGCACTCTGCAGGAAGCATTTCAGTCGCATCTGGAACCGCTAAAGCAATTTTTTCAGGCTGCCGGACAACCATAAACCACACTTACAGGGATGGCATGTTGAATCGTCTGGAGACGCTCCGGATGAAAAACAATCGCCCATATTTTATTGCTGTTGTACTGTTTGTTTACCTGGGGCTGAACACGCTGTCGGCTCAGAATGACAGTCTCTGGTCCCTATGGGCAGAATTCCTGGAGGAAGACCCCCATCTTCTGGAGCGCATTCAGGAGCTACTAAACCACCCGATAAACATCAACAC
>CAZJNP010000507.1:0-2832 GCA_964547355.1 uncultured Calditrichaceae bacterium | reverse complement strand
ATTGTACACAAGTGCATCAAACATTTTCAAGTTGAGCAGGCCGCGGTATGGTTGCTGACAGAGAAAGAACAAAAAACCACCTTCCAGACCATGGTACGCGGCGCCGACCAGTCACGTTTTAGTACCCCTTACCGGTTGGATACACAGCTAACCGGCTGGATGCTGAAATACCGTCAACCGTTACTCGTCAATGATTTTTCATCTAATCGCCGGTTTAACACGGTCACCGGTAGCGCGTTTCCCGTGCATTCCCTATTGGCTGTACCTTTGATTTTAAAACGCCAATTAATCGGCTTGATCTGCCTGTTTAATAAGAAAGACCGTGCCGGTTTTTCCGATGCCGACCAGCGGCTGCTGTCCATATTGGCCACCGAGTCGGCACAGGTGATTGAGAACAGCCGTTTGTACGAAGAAGAGCGGGAGCTGGAACGGTTGCAGGAAGAGTTGCGCACAGCGGCGCGCATTCAGGAAAATTTGTTGTCAAAAAAAATACCGCAAATTCCCGGCTACGATTTGGCGGCGCTTAACCTGCCGGCACGTACCGTCAGCGGCGATTACTACGATTTTATTTCCCTGCCCGATTTCCGTTTGGCCTTTTGTCTGGGCGATGTTTCGGGCAAGGGCATGCCGGCCGCCTTGCTGATGGCCAATTTACAGGCCACGCTGCGCGGACAGGTGCTGCTTGGGCTGGAACCGTCGGAATGTCTGCGCCATACTAATTTTTTGCTCTGGAAGAGCACCACGCCGGAAAAATTCGCCACGCTGTTTTTAGGTATGCTCGATTTTAAGAATCATCGCTTGACCTTTTGTAATGCCGGTCATGACGCGCCGTTTTTTATCAGCGGAAAGAAAGTAACCCGCCTGCAAACCGGCGGCATTGTGCTGGGCTTTATGGAAACCTTCCCTTTTGAACAGGCTACGTTTGATTTTAGGCCTGGAGATGTGCTGGTGCTGTACTCCGACGGCGTAACGGAAACGATGAACGCCTACGGCGAAGAATTTGGTGAACAGCGTTTGCAGCAAAGCCTTACCGCCGCCAAAGCAGGCAAGGCAGCAGCCTTATTGGAATGCATCCTGCAGGACGTGCAGAGCTTCAAAGGCGATCAAGACCAACCGGACGACCTGACGCTGGTGGTGGTGAAACGGAGGCAATAATTTTATTAGTGCAGTATCTTTTTTAACCTTATAATTTAATAGTGGGGTACAAAAATTATGAGGTTGGCGAACTGAAAATTAATTCCATCTTAACTGCAAATCAGTCACTCATTCCAAAATTTTATAAATCAATACCAGCCCGCATTCGGACTGGTGGTCCATCCCGGTTTGGTGTGAGAAGCCACGGTGAATGGTCGCAAGGTGTTGTTTGTTCCCCCATTTGCGGTATGAACGTATTTTAAAACAGAAAAATTCTTTGTGAAGACCTCCGTTGCATTGTTTCATTGAATCGAAGGGAATTCTTCTTAAATTATGTTTCATTCCATCGAACCAAACGTTAATCCCATAAAACTTCTTATCCCCTTGCGCACACCATTCCGGCCGTGGCAGAATAATCCTGACTAAAAAAATCTGTCACCACATGACACCGGAATGATTCGATTTTCTTTAGCAATTCAGAAATAGTTTATTTCTGCTCTTGAATTTGGGATTAATTTTTTATCTCTTCTTGCCGAAGAATAAAATAGAGCCAAAAGCGGGAGCGTTAACTTTTCACGCTCGGGAGCAGGCGTCTGTAAAATGTTTAATCATATCTGCCTGGTAACGAAAAAATGCACTATAAGATATTAGCGGTTGATGATAATCCCATCAATTTAAAACTGATTACCAAATATTTGTCAAACGCCAATTATACCATTATAACCGCCGATTGCGGAAAAGAAGCGTTAAAATACGCGTTTACCGAAACGCCGGATATCATTCTATTGGATATTATGATGCCGGATATGGACGGTTATGAAGTCTGCCGCAGATTGCAACAAAAAGAAGAAACCCGTTACATTCCGGTTATTTTCCTGTCAGCCAAAAACGAATCCATCGATGTGGCACGCGGATTGGCGGTCGGCGCGGTAGATTATCTCACTAAGCCCTTCGATCCAGTGGAAATCGACGCCCGCGTGCGCACCCATTTGGCCGTTCGTAAAAACACCATTGAGGTGATCCGTCAGAACGATCGCCTCCGTAAAAAACTGGAAGATTTACGCTCCAGGTTAGAAACGGAAGAAACACACAGCCGGGTACATGATTACCTGGATGAATTAAGCGCCCATGCCGTGACGGTTGAAAATGCGCAATTCCGGCTTTTTAGCAAAACGCTCTTTAATAAAAAGCCCGTTGTTTTACACCTTGATCCGGTGATTAACCAGGAAGATGGCCTGGTTTTCTTTACCGTCCGGGCCTTTGAAAAATCTTACCAGGCTCTTTTGGTTCAATGCCAATTAAGAAGTTTTGTGAAAGGCTTTGTGCGCAGTTTGATGAAAAACGACGCGCTGGACCTGACAACCATCGAAAAACTGATGAATTTATTAGTGGAAGAATTTGAACCCAAGCGACTGGGGGTAACCGTAACCTTTTCGCTCGGTTTTGTGGATTACGCAAAAAGTAGGCTTTATTATTATGGTGTCAATCAACCGCTGCCTCGTTTATGGTCGGGGAAAGAATGGGCGCCGGAAAACAGTGCCCGCACTTTGCACATCAATACGCCATATACCGGATTGGTTGTGGGGCGTGAATACCCCCTTTCCGACCAGGACCGAATCTTTCTCTACTTGAGCGCCAACGATCAAAATCCGAATCACCAAATCGAAGAATTCATCACCGACGAACTACACAAAGGAC
>CAZJNP010000506.1:0-2833 GCA_964547355.1 uncultured Calditrichaceae bacterium | reverse complement strand
GGATCGCTTCGGACAGCCCATAACCGGCAACGCCGAGCGCACGTTGCATCAGGGCGTTGAACTTTCCGCCCAGTGGCAGGTCCTGCCACAAATCGCCGTGGACGCGAATTTCATGTACAGCAAGAATATTCTCAAATCCTACACCGTATACAACTATGACTGGGATACCGGGAAATCCGTGCCGGTGGTCCTGGACGGAAACCCGATTGCCGGTTTTCCTGACGTGATGGGCAACCTGAAACTCACCTACTACTGGCAGGGCGCTTACCTGGGTCTGACGACGAAATATGTGGGCAAAATGTACACGGACAACTACAAAAATGAACGCAACACGGTGGATCCGTACACGGTCATCAATCTAAACTTTCGTTATGATTTGAAGAATCTGGGAATCGAAGGTTTCATTTTAAAGGGAAAAATTAATAACTTGCTGAACAAAAAATATCTGGCATTTGGCGAAGGCGATGAGTTTTTTCCGGCCGCCACCAGAAATTACTTTTTAGCACTGGAGTATGCGTTCTAGGGGGAAGTAGGGATTAGGTATAGGGAATAAGGTATAGGGTATAAAGCATCTCCTTATATCCTTATATCCTTATTTCCTTAATACCTCTACCCCTTCCTTCCCTTCCAGGGCTTTTTGTCTGATGCCATACAAGCGAATACAGACCTTCACAACCATGTAACAGGGGAATCCTATGGAGCACAAAAAGGCGGTAATCATCGCTAACGGCCAGCCACCGGGTAAAGCGGTAATCGCGCCCTATCTTGATCAGGCGGATATGATTATTGCCGCAGACGGCGGTAGCCGGACCTGTATGCAGTTACAAATCGAACCCGATTTCATTTTAGGCGATTTTGATTCCATCGACCGGCATGTGCGATCCCATTTTTCAAAAAGTCAGTTTCTACTCCGGGAGGATCAGAATTACACGGATCTGCAAAAGGCCCTACGCTTTTGCCGGGAGACGGGCGTCCGAATCATTACCCTGTTCTCCGTTTTTGGGCGCCGCAACGATCATGCCTCCGGTAATCTGATTATTTTTGAATCTTTCGACGCAGATATCGAATTGACCGCTGTGGACGATTACGGCCAATTACGCCGACTCTTCCCCGGCCGGACGAAACTCTCCGGACAACCCGGAGCCACGGTTTCGCTGTTTTCCCTGCGGCCGGTTGTCAATCTCTCCCTTTCCGGTTTCAAATACGCGCTGTCCGGTCAGGATTACGCCCCTTTCTTCCTGGGAATCAGCAACGAATTTTCCCGGCCGGAGGCCGAGGTCTCTTTCGATCAGGGACGCCTGCTGGTGTACGAAATGTTTAACGAATCCAGGGAACCGTAACTGTCGTGGACACTGTTTTGACCCTCATTCCTTTAGTGCTTTACGTGGCCCTGCTCGTTTTCATCGGCGTTAAATCGTATCGCAACAAACCGGATGAGGAAGAATTCCTGCTCAGTGGCCGGACCTTAAGCCTGCCGGCCTTTGTTGCCACGCTGGTAAGCACCTGGTACGGCGGCATCCTTGGCGTGGGTGAATTTACCTATTCCTACGGAATCTCGGTGTGGTTTGTGTTTGGGCTGCCCTATTATTTTTTCGCCTTATTATTTGCCCTGTTTATCGCACCCCGCGTGCGGCGGGCAAAAAATTTCTCCATTCCGGATATGTTGTACCGTTCGTACAACAAACCGACCGGCATGTTAGGCAGCCTTTTTCTGGTGGTGATGACGTCGCCGGCGCCGTACATTCTGATGCTGGCGCTGCTGATTCAATTTTTCCTGGGCTTTGGATTTATCTGGAGCGTGCTGATCGGCGCTTTCTTTTCCGTTTTCTACGTGTACAAGGGTGGATTCCGTTCCGTCGTCCAAACCGACAAATTACAGTTTACGCTCATGTTTGGCGGATTCGTCGTGTTGCTGATTTTTTTAATCCGGCACAGCTTTCCGGTCAGCGAATTATTTCACCGTCTGGATTCCACACACCAATCGGTGACCGGAGGCCTGGATTGGCAATCGCTGCTGGTCTGGTTCCTTATTGCCAGCTGGACATTTATCGATCCCGGATTTCATCAGCGCAGCGCCGCAGCAAAATCTCCCGGAGTTGCCCGCAACGGCATCCTGATCTCGCTGATCTTCTGGCTGGTGTTCGACAGCCTGACCATGCTGACGGGATTGTACGCCTACATACTGCTGCCGGATATTCAGCCCATGATGTCCTATCCCCTGCTGGCCGAACAGGTGCTGCCGCCGCTTTTAAAGGGGATTTTCTTCACCGGGCTTCTGGCCACCATCATGTCCACCATCGACAGTTACACCTTTTTATCCGCCCTTACTTTTGGCCGCGACATCTGGAAACAAATACGCCGTCAGGGGGATTCTCATCGCGCCGTTCAAATCGGTCTTCTGCTGACCGCGCTGATTGCTATCGGATTAATTTATTTTTTGCCGTCGGTCATTCAGTTGTGGTACCATTTAGGCAGTCTGTTTATCCCGCCGTTGCTGCTACCGCTTATCGCCGCCTACTTCCCGGTCCTGCGCCTTTCCGGACGATCTACTTTTCTGGTCATGCTGGCCAGCTTCATCCTTTCGTTTACGGCTTTTCTCTGGGGACAATTACATCAACTGGACGGTCAGGCGCAGTACCTGTTTCATCTGGAACCGTTTTTTCCGGGCATGGGGCTCAGTATCGGTTGGTATGTGTTGGGGAATTTAAGAAAACGGTTGCCGGGATCTTCCAGTTAGTGCACTAAAACATCTCCCGCGGAAGTTGTTTAAATCCAGCCCCGAATTTCTTTTTTTAGCAGTTCTGCCTTGATTAAATAATAACCCGTCCAGAAC
>CAZJNP010000505.1:0-2833 GCA_964547355.1 uncultured Calditrichaceae bacterium | reverse complement strand
CGCCCGGATGTTGCGGAAATAATTTTTTAAAACGATTTTGCTCAATTCGGCCAGAGCGCCGCTCAGTTCCACGCCGGTAGGCCCGCCGCCAATGATCACAAAATTGAGCAATTCCGGGGCGCGTTTACGTTCGGCCAGCTCAAAGGTGTTCAGAATGCGCAAGCGCATGTACAAGGCGTCCTGAATGGTTTTGAGTCCGGGCGCAAATTTGGCCCAGTCTTCATGACCGAAATAATCCGGTTTAACCCCGCAACTGACAATCAAATAATCGTAGGGAATGGAAAAATCGCTCAGCTGCACCGTTTGCCGCTCGGTGTCGACGTGGCGCACCATGCCTTTCAGCACGGTTATGTTTTTATTCCCGGAAAAAATTGAACGAATGGGATAGGCGATATCTTCCGGCGAAAGCAGGCCGGTCGCCACCTGATACAGCAGCGGCTGAAACAGGTGGTAGTTGTGCCGGTCAATCAATGTCACATGGACCTTGTCCGGAAATTTGGCCAGTGTTTTGGCCGCATAAAGTCCGCCGAATCCCGCGCCGATAATTGCGACCCGTTTTTTAACAGGCGTCATTGCGTTGTCCCGGGATGGCAATGCGGACAGGATTCATCGCTGTCCCCGTGACAGGAAGGCGCTTTATTCATGGCCAGCGCTTTGGTACGCGTACCCAGCCGGAAAACAATGAATCCCAGCGATAAAATCAGCACGGCGCCAAGTATGATGGTCTGTACGAATTCCGACATAATTATCTCCTTTTTAAATAGTCGGACAGAGCGGATGCAATTTCCGCTCTGCCCTGAAAACCCCGTATAGGGACCGTTCTTTTATTTTATTAAGATCATTTTCTGATGTAGTGGATTTTTCAAATAACTTTTCTGACTTAAACCTATTTCTCCACCTTTAGGAACTTAGCGTTAATAGCTACAATAACCGTACTCAGCGACATGAGCACTGCACCGACAGCCGGACTGAGCACGATGCCATAGCTGTACAGTGCGCCGGCGGCCAACGGAATGGCAAAAGCGTTGTAACCGGTAGCCCAGGCCAGATTCTGTACCATTTTCCGGTAAGTGGCTTTGGCTAATCCAACCACAGCGACCACATCCAGCGGATTGCTGTGTACCAGCACAATGTCCGCCGTTTCCACGGCCACATCGGTGCCCGCGCCGATAGCGATGCCCACGTCGGCCTGTGCCAGGGCCGGGGCGTCGTTCACGCCGTCACCGGTCATGGCCACAGTCAGACCGCGGGATTGAATTTCCTTCACCTTGGCCGCTTTTTCGTGCGGCAGCACTTCTGCAAAATACTCGTCCAGGCCAAGTTCGTCTGAAACCCATTGGGCCACCTGTTTATTGTCGCCGGTCAGCATCATGGTGCGGATGCCCATTTTTTTAAAGCGTTGAATCGCTGCTTTGGATTCCGGACGAATAATGTCGGCCAGGGCAATGGCGCCACTGACAAATCCGTTAATCAGCACAAAAATGACCGTTTTACCCTGTGCGCTTAATTGCTCGATGCGCGAGTCGTTCATGGGCATATTGTTTTCGCGCAGATAACCCGGGCTGACGACCAGCACTTCCTGTCCTTCCACCATGCCTTTGGCCCCTTTGCCGGGAATGGCTTTAAATTCCGCCACCTGCGGGAAGTCCGAAACGGACTGTACAATGCCCCGGGCAATGGGATGTTCTGAATGCGCTTCCACGGCTGCCGCTTTGCGCAGCAGTTCGTGAGCGTCCAACTTATTGTCAAAAACGATGGTATCGGTAACGCCGAAGGCGCCCAGCGTTAAGGTGCCGGTTTTGTCGAAGATGACCGCCTGCAGGTTGCGCGCCTGTTCAAAAGCGCCTCGGTTGCGGATCAGCAGACCGTTCTTGGCCGAGATGGCAGTGGAAACGGCCACCACTAATGGCACCGCCAGACCCAAGGCGTGGGGACAGGTAATTACCATCACCGTAACCGTCCGCTCCAGCGCATAGGCCAAATCCTGATGCATAATGGCCAGCCAGATGAACATGGTTACCGCGCCGGCGCCAATGGCGATGAGCGTTAACCAGAAAGCGGCCCGGTTGGCAAGGTCCTGCGTTTTGGATTTACTTTCCTGAGCCTGCCGCACCAGTTCGATTACCTGCGATAAAAAGGAGTCCTTGCCGGTCTTTTCTACGACTACGGTCAAAGACCCTTCGCCGTTGATTGCGCCGCCGATGACCTTGTCGCCGGCTTTTTTAGGCACCGGTTTGGATTCGCCGGTCAGCATGGCTTCATTCACTGAAGATTGTCCTTCGGCAATCACGCCGTCGGCCGGGATTTTTTCGCCCGGCTTAATCAGAATGCGGTTGCCCGTTTCCAGCGCGCTCAGCGGAACATCTTGCACGGTGCCGTCATCCAAAATGACGTGTGCGTCCGACGGCATCAATTCGGCCAGCGCTTCCAGGGCCCGCGACGCGCCCATCACCGATTTCATTTCAATCCAGTGTCCCAACAGCATGATGTCGATTAAGGTGGCCAGTTCCCAAAAGAAGATTTTTCCGCCCAGGCCCAGAACCACGGCGCTGCTGTACACATAGGCCACAGTGACGGCCAGAGCGATAAGGGTCATCATGCCCGGCGTCTTTTTCTTTAACTCTTCCGCCATGCCCTTCAAGAACGGCCAGCCGCCGTAAAAGAAGACCACGCTGGACAGGGCAAAGGAAACCAGTAAGTCTCCGCTAAAACGTAAAACGGTGCCCAGGCCGATGAGCTGTTGAATCATGGGCGAAAGCAGCAGTATGGGCGCCGTTAAAATCAGCGAAATCCAGAAGCGTTTGCGGAAATCCTGCACCATATGGGCGTGGTG
>CAZJNP010000504.1:0-2861 GCA_964547355.1 uncultured Calditrichaceae bacterium | reverse complement strand
CCATATGGGAATGTGATTCAGCTAACTTTTATGAAAGCAATTCAGAAAACCGGCGTTTCTTTTTCCCGGGTTTGGAATAATAATGATGATAATAATAGTAGTAGTACGAACCGTAGGTCCCTTCCATATTTACCCGGTTCAGAAGAACGCCTAAAAGTTTGGAGTTCACGGATTCCAGAAGGGTTTTGGCGCGTACAATGGCGTCTTTACTGGTATACTCCGAAGAAACTACGAGAATGGTACCATGCACTTTTGTGCTTAAAATAGCGGCATCGGTTACTGCAATCACCGGCGGGCTGTCAATGACCACCATATCAAATTCTTCTTTTAACAGCTCTAACGTCTCTTCCATCTTTTTCGAAGCCAATAGTTCCGAAGGATTGGGCGGTAACGCCCCGCTGGTAATGACAAATAGATTATCCAAAAAGGTTGGTTTTATGGCCTGATTGAACTCGATGGTGCCCATTAAATAGTTGGTTAATCCGTCATCCTTGACCATACCAAAAATAGAATGAATCACCGGCCGGCGCAGGTCTGCATCCAACAAAACAACTCTGCGGCCAACCTGTGCCATGGCAATGGCCAGATTTGCCGCTGTAGTCGATTTACCTTCTTTAGGACCGGCGCTGGTTACCAGCAGCGTGTTTAATTGCTGATCGATTTTGCTGAATTGTAAATTAGTACGTAAAGTACGGTACGCTTCAGCCACCGGCGATTTGGGATCCAGATGGGTAATTAATCGGGCCTCGATTTTACGCCCTTCGTACTGACCCAGTTTCTCATATTTGCGTTCTAATTTTTTCTTAACCTTATCCATTTCAATCTTCGGGATGCTGGACAATATGTTAAAGCCCAGACGTTCCAGCTCTTCCGGTGTTTTAACGGAATTATCAAAATATTCGATCAAAAAGGTTAACCCGATCCCTAAGCCCAGCCCGATAATCATGCCTAACAGGATGTTTAGTTTTTTTCGCGGTTTTACGGGCTTTAATGGTTCGATGGCGTCATCCAATATATTAACGTTTTTGGCCTGGGCAGCTTCTTTGATTTTAGTCTCTTCCAATTTTTGAGTCAGCATAATGTAGGTTTGTTCATCCACCTTTTTCCGTCTTTCCAGGCGGGCCAAGTCCAGAATTTTTTCCGGCAAAGTCTCCAGTTTCTGGCTGTAATTAGCCACCACTTCCTGCAAGGTGCTGATTTTTGCAATGCTTGCTTTAATTTCGCCGTCAAGCGTCAGTAACTGGTGTACCATCTGCTGCGCAAGTTTTAGCGGATCGGTGACCATGCTGGACTTGGTAATTTTAGCAGCCTCTTCCTGAATCTTTTCCTTTAAAGCATGAATCTTTTCATCGTACTGCTTAATGGCATCTTCGAAATACTGGGTATTCTGATTCCGAACTTCAGCCTGCAACGCCGTAAGGTACACGGTACGGTCGGCTACCAGTTGGGCAATCTGCTGCTGTAAGGATTTCAAATAAGGAGTAGAGATTTCACTTAAATCATTAGGTAGGGCCAGGCGCCGCTCTTCCAATTTCTCTTCCAGTGATTTTTTCATTTCCAGATTTGCCTGCAACTCCACCTGCGCTTGCTCCAGCATGGCGCTGGCTTCGGCAAACCGGTTCACTAGTTCGTTGGTTTCTTCGTCCAGACTGGCCACTTTTTCACGTTCCTGGTACTCGCGCAATCTTTCTTCCGAACTGCGCAGTTCATTGGCTTTAATCGCCAAACGATCTTCGATGAATTTTCTGAGCTCGCTGATTTCACTTTTATTCGCTTCTGCATTTAATAATTGAAATTCTTCCGCAATGGCATTGGCAATATAGGCGGCCTCAAAAGGCGAACCAGTGCTGTAAGTAATGGTTAAAACGTCCGTATCCCGGGTATGGTCCACTTCCATATTTCGTTGAATGATCGCAGTCATTTGCCGGAAAGTCAAATACTGCCCTTCTTCATCTGGTTGAAAAATTTTCAATGAATCGCGTACATCAGACAAATCCAGACGTTTGACAACCCGTTCGGCTAGTGTACGGCTCTTTAAGATCTCCATCTGATTGGCAATCAACGTGCTCTGATTGCCAAAATAATTCATATCGAAAATAGAACCTTCCATCCCCGAACTGCTTTCAATCAGCACCTTGGTATTGGCCTCATAAACCGGTTCGGCCGTAAAGGTGTATATTACGGTCGCCGTTAATATGATAAAAAATGAGGCGGTTATAATCCACCTACCGCGGTATAGAATGCGTAAATAATCCGTTAGGGTAATTTGTTGTTCTATTTCCTGATCAAATTCTTCAACCAATGTTTTATCTCCTGGAATCCTAAACGTAAAAAATTAATTAATTCCTACCTATAGTTCAATTTTTTATGGATGATGGATACGTTTCAATGCAATTAAATTTTTTAAAACCACGATCTAGTATCGTCGTCCATAAATCGATTTACTTAAATAGTTTCCGCGTGAATCAAATTAGTCGTTGGTGATTTTTTTTAAGAGCCCGCGCCACTTGCCTAAAAACGCTTTTTCATCCACCGGTGCGGGTTGAATCATCTGCCCGGCTAACGCCCTTTTGGGATTTTCAAAAAAAAGTTGATCCAGATACCAGGCCGGTGCCATATCTTTCACAATATCCCAGGCCTCTCTGAGTGATTTGTAATTTCTGAATTCCTGATCGTGAGCATCCGAGGCAATAAAATGCGCTAGGTGCGCCTTAAGCATCTTTTTTGAAAAAGCGGCCACCGATTGTCCAAACTGTCCTTTGACACTACCGGCATTTAACTGAAACAAACAGCCCTGCCTGTGCCAGGTTAGCAATTTTTGCTCATTTTTATGGAGATACCTATAGCGCTCAGGATGTGCT
>CAZJNP010000503.1:0-2862 GCA_964547355.1 uncultured Calditrichaceae bacterium | reverse complement strand
CTCCCGCACCGTGCATTCGCTCATCCGGGCTTTGATGAAGTTGGAAGTCACCGACTTTACTCTGGTGGCCCCGGAATCCCTGCGCCTGCCCAAATATTTTATGATGAGCGATCAGCCAAGCAAATACCGTTTCCATGAAACCGAACGATTGGAAGTGGCCATTCAGAATTGCGACGTGATCTACATGACCCGCATTCAGCGCGAACGTTTTCCGGATCTGGTGGAATATGAAAAGGTGAAAGACGCCTACATCCTGACCGCCGAAATGTTGAAAGAAGCGCCGGATCATTTGCGTGTTCTGCATCCCTTGCCCCGGGTAAACGAAATTGCATACGATGTGGACAAGACCAAATTTGCCGGCTATTTTCCTCAGGCCCGTAACGGAGTCATTATGCGGCAGGCTATTTTGCTTAAGCATCTGGGGGTGGAAATATGAAAAAGAACAACGAGAAAATGCTGTTGATTCCCAAAATTGATCTGGGAATCGTGATCGATCATATTCCTGCCGGAAAAGGCATTAAGGTGCTGGAAATTATTTCCCAGCACGAAGAGATGAAAGATGTGGTGGTTAGTCTGGGACTGAATTACGACAGCAGAAAATTAGGTAAAAAGGATTTGATCAAACTGCAATTGGAATATCTCTCGCCGGAAATCATTCAGCATATTTCCATCGTGGTTCCCGGCATCACCATCAAATCCATTAAAGATTACAAGGTGTACAGCAAGGTAGTGGTAAAGCCGCCGCAGGTGATCCGGAATTTACTGGTGTGCAAGAATCCCAACTGCATCACCAATGTGGAAAAACACGTGGAAACCGTGTTTACGGCCGTGGACGAGGAAGCCAAACAGGTGAAATGCCAGTATTGCGAACGGATTTTTGATTTGCATGAACTGCATGCTCTGGTAGAGTGAGGGCCAAGGGCTAAGGGCCGAGGGCCATGGAGTAGGGGGGAAATCCCAAATCACAAATTCCAATGACCGAAACACGTCGCCGGAACAAGTATGGAATTTTGGTAATCGTCATTTGGTGCTTGGGATTTGGAATTTCCTTGGCCATCGGCCTTTGGCACTTAACCCTTAATCCATACACTTTTCCCATTGAAACAGGAAACATTATGTTATCGCAAAACTTTCTGAATTTTGAAATGTCCGGTCCTCTGGTGCTGGCGTCCGGGATTCTGGGGTTGACCGCTTCGTCCATGAAACGGGTAATAGACTTTGGCGCCGGGGCGGCGACCACCAAATCCTTTAATCTGGAGCCCCGAAAAGGGCACAAGAACCCAAGCATCATTCCTTTTCATAACGGCATGCTGAATGCGGTAGGCTTGTCCAATCCCGGAGTGGACGAGATGGTAAAAGAAATCCGTCGTTTTAAGGAGCGCTGCCGGGCACCCATTTTAGCCTCGGTATTTGGCCGGACGGTGGAGGAATATGGTGAAGTGATTCAAAGGGTAGTGGAAGCCGAGCCGCATTTGATTGAGGTCAATGTGTCCTGTCCCAATGTGCGCAGCGAGTTCGGCACGCCCTTTGGCGACAGTCTGGAAGATACGGCTCAGGTGACGGCCATCTCCAAAAAGGCGGCCGGGAGTATCCCGATCTCTGTTAAGCTGGGGCCGCACGGTCCGGGCATCGGTCGTCTGGCGAAGGTGTGCGAGGAAAACGGAGCGGACGCCATCACGGCCATCAATACGGTGGGTCCGGGAATGATTATCGATATCAACGTCATGAAACCGGTGCTGTCCAACCTTACCGGCGGGGTTTCCGGTCCCGCCATTTTGCCCATTGCCGTTAAATCGGTATATGAAGTGTACCGGTCGGTAACCATTCCCATCATCGGCACCGGCGGGGTTAACACAACCGAAGACGCCATTCAGATGCTGCTGGCCGGAGCTTCTGCCGTCGGTATCGGAACAGCGGTGTATTACGAGGGCATCGAAGTGTTCGACAAGATCAACAAAGGAATCCGTCAATACCTTACGGAGCGCGGCTTTTCATCGATCAGCGAAATACGCGGGAGGGCGCATGAGTGATTTGATGAAGACCTTTCCCATAAAAAAGATCGTTGAACACGGCCCGGGTGTGAAGAGTTTTTACTTCGAACGTACGTTTGACGTACAAGCCGGACAGTTTGTGAATCTTTGGATCCCCGGAGTGGATGAGAAACCGTTTTCCGTTTCCGCTGTGCAGGAAGATTTGATTGAAATTTCTGTGAAGGCATACGGCCCGTTTACCCATGCGTTGATGCAGAAAAAAACGGGCGAATATCTCGGAGTGCGCGGTCCGTTTGGCCACGGCTTTACCTTAAGAAACAACGCCCTGCTTATCGGCGGCGGCATCGGCATTGCACCGCTGCGGTTACTGACGCAGCAGCTAAAGCAACAGGGCTTTCGCTTCGTATCTCTGTTAGGAGCGGCCACGGCGTACGAAATCATTTTTGCCGATGATTTTGAGAAGCTTGGTACCTGCTATTTTACCACGGACGACGGTACGAGAGGCAAAAAAGGACTGGTAACCGAAGACGTGGCGGAAATTATTCAGAAAGAGGGGATCGAACAGGTGTATGCTGCCGGTCCGGAAATCATGTTTGTGATTCTGAAAAAGATTCTCGATCCGCTCGGAATTACTTATGAATTCAGTATGGAGCGGTATATGAAATGCGGCATCGGTATTTGCGGACAGTGTGTGCTGGACGATTCCGGCATTCGGTTGTGCGTGGAAGGACCTGTGGTCAATCAGGATGATCTGAAATCCATTACGGAATTAGGGTTGCCGCACAGGGATGCCTCCGGTCGGCGGAGCGCCTGAGAAACCGATTCCATCCCTTCGAGGGATGGAATCGGTAATCCACAATTATTTGTAAAA
>CAZJNP010000502.1:0-2864 GCA_964547355.1 uncultured Calditrichaceae bacterium | reverse complement strand
GCCATTAACAGGTTCATAACCAGTAAAAGAGAGATAAAAAAAGCGTAAACCCACTTCATTGTTTTCCCTTTTTGTATAATTATTTTAGTACCTTACAAGTTAAACTCTGCCATTTCTTTGCAAAAAATAGAGCTAGAATTCTTTCGACTTGATTGGATTTACCCCCTCCTAACACTCCCCCGATTTTCTGAGGAGGGTAAGGGTGGAGGGGCTTGATGGCTAAACTATTAACCGATTTGGTTCTGGCTCTGCCTGATTAGGTTTTGAAAATTATTGTGCTTAACTATATCAAAAACTTATATAATTCCGATACATCCTGTCAATCCTGTCTAAAAAGATCTGAACAGTTACATCATTTTACATCATACTTACGCGCAAACGACCGGAACTAAAAGCGGGAAGGCAAGAACCATTTCGACTTAAGACACTACTCCGGTTCAAACATAGACGTTTTGTAACCTAAGATATAATCATCTACCGAGGCATCTTTTCCCGAACGTTGCACCCAGGTAGGAAATCCGTATTGGGCGTCAAATTCATATTCAATGGTGTAAACATTGGTATCACCCATGGCAAATTCAAACAACTGATCAATCGATTTATAGCGATCCCACAGACTTTTGTCCAGCGGCGTCATCGCCGTATACTGGAGAATCGGTTGAATGGCACCCGCGCGCACTATAATGCGAGCCGAATCGCCATCATAAGGGCACCAGAGACAGATAACCTTCTGATCCAGGGTGTAATCGTTAAGTCTCCATGCCTCCCAAAGGGCGAGGGCCTCTTCGATGGATTGCGGAGGTTCCGGTTCCGTGTCCACGATGCCTTTGCCCTGTTTACAAGATGAGATAAGAAAAAACAACAACGCACATATGGCTAAAACGGAAACTCTGTGCATTTTGAATTCCTTTCCAATATCTCATTTTTAGCATATATATGATGAAAATATCAGATGGATCCGTTAACCACTCGTCCGCTTTAGAAAAATTTACTGTCTTTTTCGAAGGATACTTAGCAAAATATATGATTAATTTTCAAAAACTCAAATAAA
This sequence comes from uncultured Calditrichaceae bacterium, assembly GCA_964547355.1. Lineage (GTDB taxonomy): Bacteria > Calditrichota > Calditrichia > Calditrichales > Calditrichaceae > CAZJNP01. Next base: position 1,813 of record CAZJNP010000502.1, on the reverse strand, counting down.
AAATGAATTAATCCGCTTTTCCGGATATGCGTACCATGCGGTAAAACGCCGCTGCTTGTTTCAGATGGTGGATCAGAATGAAGATAGAAACAGAACCCACTTAAAAGAACAAAGCTGTCTTTCTGCCGTCTAAAATGGTATGACTATCGGAACTGTCCCAAAAGTAAAATGTCGCTTATAAATATGTAAAAATATAATCCCCTGTCCTGCGGACACACATGCACAAAATAGATATCGTTTTTAAACTCGGAACGCCCTTTTGCTCTTAGGCCTTTTTTCGGAGTAAGTAGTCCACAATTTTCTCCGTGTTCATCCCCTCCGCTTCTGCGCTGTAAGAGGTAACGATCCGGTGTCGCAGCACGGGCAGAGCAAGCGCGTACACATCCTCCACCGAGGGTGAAAAGCGCTTGTAGAGTAACGCTCTTACCTTCGCTCCTAAAATCAAATATTGCGAAGCGCGCGGCCCGGCGCCCCAGCGAATCCATTCGGCTATCTTTTCATCCGCGTGTTCTGAACCCGGTCTGGTGGAGGCCGACAAGCGTACAGCGGCTTCCACCACCTCATCGGTAACCGGCACTTTTCTTACCAATTCCTGAAATTCCAGAATTTCTTCCTTTTGCACCGCCGGTTCCAAACTTGGTAAATGCGCCACGGTGGTGCGTTTGACAATCTCCATCTCCTGCTCAAACGGCGGATAATCCAGCCACAGGCTGAACATAAAGCGATCCAGCTGCGCCTCGGGTAGCGGATACGTTCCTTCCTGTTCGATCGGGTTTTGTGTTGCGAGAACAAAAAATGGCAGCTCAAGCGCAAAGGTTTGTCCGGCTGCGGTTACTTTATATTCCTGCATGGCCTCCAGTAAGGCGGATTGGGTTTTGGGAGGCGTACGATTGATTTCGTCTGCTAAAATTAAATTGGCAAACACCGGGCCTTTGATGAACTTGAATACTTTTTGACCGGTCGAGCGGTCTTCTTCCAGTATTTCCGTACCGGTGATGTCGGAAGGCATCAAATCCGGAGTAAACTGAATGCGCGAAAATTTTAAATGGAGTATTTCCCCCAGCGTGCGAATGATTAATGTTTTGGCCAGACCGGGTACACCGATCAGCAGGCAATGCCCGCGGGCAAATAAAGCGATCAACAATTCTTCGATGATATGATCCTGCCCCACGATGACCCGGCCCATTTCTTCTCTGATGGTCTGAAACGCTTTCTGTATGGTTTCGGCTACCCGAAGGTCTTTATCTTCTACCATGTCCGTCCTTTGTCTTGTGATTGTGTTAGGATTTGGTTAAATTGCAATTTTACGAACAAGAAAAGCATCATAGGAACAATTTAAAATAAATTAGAAAACCATGCCAGAATATCTCTTGGATTTCACTACCGCTCAGCTTCAGGAATATCTTTCGGAACAAAATCAGCCGTCCTACCGGGCGGATCAGATTTTGAAGGGCGTGTATGTGAAAAACTACGTCTCCTTTCAGGAGTTTACCGATTTGCCCAAGTCCTTTCGCGCTAGGCTGGAAGAAGACTTTCTTCTGCGCTCCTTTCGGCTTGTTGACCAGGTGCGATCCTCTTTGGACGGTACCACAAAATATCTGTGGCAGTTAAAGGACGGATTAAAAATAGAAAGCGTGATCATATACGAAAAAAGGCGCGTCACCTTTTGCATTTCTTCGCAGGTGGGCTGCCTGCTGGATTGTAAATTCTGCGCCACGGGCAAGATGGGGTTGTTGCGCGATCTGACTCCCGGCGAGATCATCGAACAGGTTTTACAGATGTCGGAGATCATCGAAAGCCGTCCGACCAATAT
>CAZJNP010000501.1:0-2865 GCA_964547355.1 uncultured Calditrichaceae bacterium | reverse complement strand
ATAGCTTAATAAAAAAGGCTGACTCTTTTACTTTTGAGACAGCCTCTTTTTTTATACATGAATTTGGAAATTTGGATTATTTACAACAACGGTAGCCTCAAGCTTCAGCTTGCGATGCCGCCCTCCAGGATTTAATCATTTATAGAACTTTTTTTAATTCTTTTATTCAGAGATGTTCAATAAAAAAAATTATACAGCTCTTGAGACTTATTCATTTTCTAGTTGAATATAACCATTTGATTATTTTAAAATTTGGCGTCTTAGCGGCTTTGCGTGAGATTAGTTTTTACAAGGTTTCAGTTTCATCATATTAAGCAGGTTTTTTATGCATAAGTTTACTGTTAACATAAAGCTTGTGGTTTCCACAATATTACATAACCAACCATTGAGGTGTTTTTAAAGAGATTTTTTATTTAATACAAGGCTGTTTTTGGCTCACTACGATGCAGAGTGCCAAAAACACTAATGAATTAAAGGGAGTACTAAAATTGTAAATTTATCCCCAAAGCATAGACTTTGATAAACATGAGCCAGAATTAAAATCTATTTCTGTATTATGTAACTATCGGGTTATAATCATTTGTAACGCAACCATCGGAAAATTTCAGGTAGCGAAGGACGTTTACCGTACATCAAAATTCCCACCCGGAATATTTTGGAGACAATCCAGATTAAAAAGACGATTGAGATAATTAAAATGAGAATCGATCCGGAAATTTCTAAAAACGAAGGATCGGCCAGGTTAATCCTAGCAAACATAATAATGGGGGAAAATAATGGAAAAAGAGAAAGGGCAACGGAGAGGGTTGAGTCTGGATTTTGAATGATATAACCAATAAACATGATCGGTACGATTAAAAACAAAACGATAGGAATGGACATTTGTTGCGCTTCCTGATCACTGTTAGAAAGGGCGCCAATGCCTGCATAGAGTACGGAAAAGATCAAATAACCTAAAAGATAAAAAACCACAAAATATATAAAGATTTCAGGAGAATAGTTGAAATATTTAGAAGAAACAGGAAGAACACGCCCTCCGAAAAATATCAGCCCGATACCGGTAGCCGCCCAGATTAAATACTGAGTTAACCCCACGGCACCCTGGCCTAAAATTTTACCGGCCATCAGCATAAACGGATTACTTCCGGAAAGCAGCACCTCAACAATTCTGGTATTTTTTTCCTGTACAATACTTCGCATGATGGAAGCACCGTATAATAAAATGGTCATATAAAGAATCATTACCAAAATGAAAGTGCTAAAGTATTCAACCATAAAACCACGTTCTTTTGTTATACCGCCTTTGGCAATTTTAACAGTTTTCATTTTAACCGGGCGTGTGAGTTCTCGAATGAATTCCTGATCCAGGCCGGAACGTAAAATTTTAAATTCAGAAACTAACTTGTTGACACTTTTTTTAATGCGTTTGTTAATGGAAAAATTAGCCACATTTTTAGCAAAAAATTCAAAACGTCCCTGATCTGCAATATCCGTAGGAATAATGACTAAGCCATAGATTTTTCCTGTAGAAATTAATTCTTTTTCTTGTTGCATGAATGAATCAAAATTTTCTGGCGTGCGGATTTGCGTAAGTTTGTATTTAGGTAGACCATTTTTCAGAGAATCGGTTAATTCCTTAGTTAACCCCTGAAAAACAAAAGAGGAGTTGTCCAGAACATGAAGTTCGATTTGATCCTCTGATTCCAAAGTCATCAGAATGGATGGCAAAACGCTAATACCGATCATAAATAGAGGAGCCAAAATGGTGATAATAATAAAACTTTTCTTGAATACCGATTCTTTATATTCTCTTTTAATAATGATCCATATCTTTTTCATATTAATGATCTCCGTGCGCTATTTGTAAAAAGATATCGTTCAAGCTGGAAAGTTGAGTTTCGAACCTCTTTATTTGGATTTTACCAATCAGGTGTTTCAGCAAATCGTCGGGTGATATGTTTTCCTTGAGTTCGATATCTACGCTGTTGCCGTAATCGTTGAATTTTTCGATGTATGGCAGGGATTTAAAAACATCCGAGTCCCCATCGTATTCGATATGCAGACTATTTTTACCATAAGTTTTTTGAATTTCAGATAGCGCTCCGTCCAAGACTTTTAGCCCGTTATTAATCATCAGAATTTCATCACACAGTTTTTCTGCGGTGTCCATCATGTGGGTGGAAAAAATAATGGCTTTGCCGGATTCCTTAAAGGAAAGCAGAATATCTTTAACAATATTAACATTTACAGGGTCTAATCCTGAAAAAGGTTCATCAAGAATGATCAGATGCGGATCGTGCATAATGGTAGCAATAAACTGGAGCTTTTGCTGCATTCCTTTGGAAAGCTCATCAATTTTACTTTCCGCATGTGTTGCCAATTCCAGTTTGGTTAACCAGGAGAGTGCGCTATCTTTAGCCGCTGTAGCAGACATGCCATGAAGTTCCCCGAAAAAAATTAACTGGTCGAGACACTTCATTTTAGGATAAAGGCCGCGTTCTTCCGGCAGATAACCAATCTTTTCTTTAAGCGATTCGGACATGCCTTCACCAAATAAAAGGATGCGCCCGGAGTCCGGAACCAGTATATTCATAATCATACGAATAGTGGTTGTTTTACCGGCCCCGTTTGGTCCTAATAAGCCATAAATATGGCCGGGTTCCACGGTAAAACTTACGTTATCCACCGCTTTAAACCCATTGTAAGATTTGCTTACTTCATGAACTTCCAATATCGCCATGGTTGCCCTCGTTTAAAGATGTTAATTTTTGTTTAATGATAAACAGGCGACATTAATTTATTCAATAAATCAGTGAGATAAAATTACTTTTTTTACAAAAATACATAAGTGAAGAAGTCTTTGGC
>CAZJNP010000500.1:0-2870 GCA_964547355.1 uncultured Calditrichaceae bacterium | reverse complement strand
CATTAATGGCAGGAGGTTTTTCATCCACTCCGAGCCCAAAGCCATAAATACTGCTTGGCCGGCTTTCACTGATGTATTTCCACAGATATTCAAATTCTATCATCAAATCGAATAAAGTGGAGACCACCTGAATAAACATCTTGCTTAAATCTGCCGCCGGGTCTTTCGCTTTGTGAACTTTAGGCGTTCCTAAAAACGCCTGACAAATATTAAAATGTCTGGCAATGGCAATGGTTGTCATCCATATGTCGATTCCAAAATGTGCGATTTTATCATTCCATAGTTTTTCTGATAAAAACGCACGAGCCAGTTTTCCTGAAAAGCCGAAATCACCGCCAATGGGTTGGCGTACCCGCAAACCAAAGAGTGTCCTCAATAAGGGATAGGCGATATGGTTTGTAATGGTTCCGTCGTATTTGTGTCGGACGTAAATGGGCGTTACATAGTCGAAGCGCCCCATCAAAGGTTCACCCAGGTAACGGATCCATTGAGGGGTGATACTTTTTAAATCGGCGTCTACCACAATGATCGCTTTTGCGTTTAATTCCACGGCAGCGCGAAAGAGGTTTCTGAAGTTATTTCCTTTTCCTTTCACATGGGGAGGCGTAGAGATATAGATTTTTGGAATTTTTGTAGGGGTGCTCATAAATACTTCCCCGGTTCCGTCCGGACTGTGATTATCCACATTTATGATAACAGATTTGTAATTGGGAAAATACTCGATTAATCCGCGGCTGGCCACATCAGTAGGAAATGCAATATTCTCCGCCTCGTTGTAAGATGGAATGCCAACAATGATCTCAGCGGAATTGATTTTGTGCGGATTTTTTACAATTGCTTCCATGACACCACACCCCTTATCTTAATATACAAACAATAAATGGTTACATTTTTGTTTGTTGTTAATTTAAATCGATAATTCTTTAATAAACAAAAGAAAAAATATTTATTTTACTTTTGTTTCTCATGACACAAGAATTTGGCAGAAAATAATGAAGTCCGATCAATTATTAAAAACCAATATTCATAAAGCTATTATTGAACTATCCATTCCCGGAATGGTTTCATCTATCCTTGAGACGCTTTATCAATTGATTGATGCTTTCTGGGTTGGGAAATTGGGTGCACAGGCTTTGGCAGCAATTGGTGGATCAGCTTTTATCTTGTGGGCGGTTTTTTCCTTAACGGCCTTAAGTGTAAACGGAATTTCGGCTTTTGTTGCACAGTATATTGGATCCGGAAAGTCGGAACAAGGAAGAAAGATTGCTGGCCAAGGAATGCTATTGAATACTGTAAGCGCCATTGTAATCGCTGTGATTGTTTTTACTTTGCAAGACAGCTTGTTTTCCATCATGGGGTTCGAATCTACGGTATTGTTTCAGGCAAAACGGTATATGACCATTATTATATTAGGTCTGATCTTTGCTTACTGGTTTACAGGATTAGAAGCGATTTTTAGGGGGATGGGTGACACCAGAACCCCGATGTATATTTTGGCCGGCGCATTGACCATGAATGCCGTTTTGGATCCTTTATTTATTTTTGGCTGGGGCATCATTCCTGGAATGGGAATTGCAGGTGCAGCAATAGCCACGGTAGTTTCTGAAATCTTTGCAGTAATTATTATAATCTGGCGGTTAAAAAAAATAAATTATTTTCCAAGGTTTTTTGATAGTGAAAAAATAAAAATTGATTGGAACCATATTAAACGCATTCTTGCGGTTGGGGCTCCTATCGCATTAAGCGGTTTTTTATTTAGTATGATCTATGTGGTTTTAACAAATATTATTTCTCGATTCGGTGTTGAAGCCGTTGCCGCTATTGGTGTATGTCATAGAATAGAAGGGATCGCCTGGTTTGCCTGTGTAGGGTTTTCCGTTGCGGCATCAACTTTAGTGGGCCAATTTATAGGGGCGGTTAATTATCAAAAAGCAAAAAAAGCGGCGTTATTGGTAAATGGTTACGGCGTTATTACGCTTATATTTATCTCGTTAGTATTTTATTTTTTTCCGGAATATTTGTTGCGGCTATTTACATCAGATCTTAAAGTACAAGCCATTGGCGTACAATATTTAAAGATCATCGCGCTTTTTGAGATATTCTTAGCTCTTGAGGTCATAATGGAGGGAGCGTTCAGCGGTGCAGGATATACATTTCCGGTTATGGTAATAGGAGTCGTTCTTACGGCATTAAGAATACCATTGGCCTGGATATTAGCAATATCCTGGAACTGGGGCCCGCAAGGAATCTGGTGGGCAATTGGGTTAACCACATTTTTTAAAGGCGCTCTGATCAGCATCATGTTTTTGGCAGATGTTTGGAAAAGAAAAATACATTTAGCACCCACGAGAAACAGAGAGTAGTAAAGTGATTTTTAGAAATAGCTTGAAGATAGAACTAAATAAAACTATATTCATGAAAGAGAGTTCAAGAAAAAAGTAAGGGGGAAGGACGCTTTATGCACATGGGAAAAACAACGATATGGATGATTCTGATTCTTGGAGCCGCTTATTCATTCGTTTTTGCTCAGGAATCATCAAAAATTCCGGTCATCTCGTTTTCACAAAAGGAGTATGATTTTGGCACTGTAATCGAAGGCGATACCGCGGAGTATGTTTTTAAATTTACAAATATCGGTCAGGACACGTTACGCATAAAAGGAGTGCGCCCTGGCTGAGGCTGCACGGCTGCACTTCTGAGTTCAGAAGTAATCGCTCCAGGAGAAAAGGGAGAAATCAAAACATCTTATAAAACCGAACACCGGGTCGGAAATTTCCACAAAAGCATCCGGGTTTACTCCAACGACCCGAAGCATTCAGTTGTTGTTTTAAAAATTAAAGGAAACGTCAAACAACGCAAGTAATTAAAAC
>CAZJNP010000499.1:0-2877 GCA_964547355.1 uncultured Calditrichaceae bacterium | reverse complement strand
GAGTATTTTGTATCCATTAAAAAGATTGAAAAACGCGCGAAAGAAAAATATTTTAAAAACCCGGATGCCAAGCTCTACCGTTATGAAAAAAACACGACCATCGAAAGCGGACAAACCATTGATGGCAATGTACTGGTAGTCCGGGGCGATCTTGCGATCGCCGGGAAAATAAACGGTGACGTAATTACATTGATGGGCGATGTTCGCATTTTGCCAAAAGGGTTTGTGAGCGGCGATGTCGTCTGTGTCAACGGGAAAATATATCAGGATGAAGAGAGCACCGTTGTAGGCAATCAGATCGAAACCAAGGTAAAGAATCTTTTTCCTTATCGTGCCTGGGAAGATGAGTATTTTGTATCGGACGGGAAAAAATTTAAATCGGGCTTACGCGAACCGTACAGCACCCTGCCGCTGAGGCCGGCAAACAAAACTTTGATTCTTAAGTACAATCGAGTGCAGGGTATGTTTTTAGGATTAAAAATTCCAAAGAGGATAAAAGGGAAATATAAGTTCATTAACATTCATGGATTTGCAGGGTACGGTTTTAAGGATAAACGCTGGCGTTATCAACTGGAAATAGACCGCTGGTTTTTTAATCCCCTGGATTATCGCTTTGAAATTGGATGGAAGACTTATGATTTGGTGGATACACATGACAGTTGGCTCGTTTCGCCTTGGGAAAATTCATTAGCAGCCGTTCTTTTACACAAGGATTATCAGGATTATTACCGGCGCAGGGGATATGAGGTTTTTGTCAGTCAGAATTTAGGCATCTTTTTTAAAGCTACGTTGGCCTATCGCAGTGATAAGTATCAGTCCGTGTTAAAGAATACCGATTGGTCGTTGTTTTACAATAAACGCACGTTCCGTGAAAATCCTCTGATTGAACCTGGTGCTATGCGCAGTGTATATGGCGAACTTTATCTGGATACCAGAGACAATATTGATTTACCTAAACGAGGCACTTACGCACGGTTGAAAATGGAATCTTCCACAACAAAGCTGCACAGTGATTTTTCTTTTAATCAATACGAATTTGAGTTACGCAGATATCAACAGCTTTCACGTTTTGACCGAATTGATCTCCGCCTGAAAATTGCAACATCCGAAGGACGGGTGCCTTTGCAGAAACTCTACCAGTTGGGCGGACTCAGCACATTGCGCGGATTCGATTATAAAGAAGTACGCGGCGGAGAAGGACAGTTTGGTGGCGATCGAATGCTGTTAGCTAATCTGGAATACAATATCAGCCCGGAAATCATCAATTTTGATTTTTTATTTTTTGATGATCTGCGTTATATTTTATTTTTTGATGCGGGCAATGTCTGGATGCGGGATCAGGTGACCGATCAGAATCTCTGGTCGGCGGGTTTTGATCATTTAAAGCTAAACGACTTTAAGTCAGATGTGGGTTTGGGGCTAAGCACCTGGTCCGGAAGATTCCGGCTGAATATCGCCAAAAGATTAGATTCGGGGAGAAAGCCGCTGGCTATTACTCTTCGTTTAATTAAACCGTTTTAAGCTGAGGCTGGGAAGATATGTTAAAGCTGGGAAAGATAATTGCCGTATTGCTGCTTAGTGCGGGGATGGTATTGGCTGAAGGGCGTGTGTTGGAATTAAAACATCTGGGAATACGCCAAATCAAATACGGTGGATTTATTCTGAATAAGGAAAGAGAAATACATATCAAAGCCATTGGTGCAGGAGCGGATAAAGAACTTTCTCGAATTCACAGTTATCAGGATGATCCTCAGAACATGTTTGCGTATGCCTGGATTATTAATGCACAAACGCGCCAGCTGGTTTGGCGAATGACCATCGATAACACAAAAAGATTCAAACGCAAAGAGTGGAATCGCATTTTTGATGATCAAATTACTCTAAAGGAAGGCCGATACGAGGTTTATTTCGCAACAGTTGAACCCAGTTTTTTTAGCTTAAACGGTGGATTCCTTTCATTTGATAAACTAATTGAAAAAATCTTCTCCAGCAAAGGGGAATGGGATGATGCTGCCGACGACTGGCTCATCCGGGTAGAAGACGTGGATGAGGTGTTGAATGAAAAAGCGGTACGCAAGGAAGTGAATTTGTTAAAGGAAAGGGCCATTGTCCAGATCACCAATCTCAATGACGGGGACCGCGAACGACGTGGTTTTACACTAACGGAACCGGTTGAAGTAGAGATTTATGCCATCGGCGAGGGCTTTAAAGGCAAAATGTACGATTATGGTTGGATTATGCGCGCCGAAACTCGGGAGAAAATATGGAGCATGCGCGAAGAAGATTCGGAATATGCCGGCGGTGCGGTGAAAAATCGTTTGTTCCGTGAAACAATGAAGCTTGAACCGGGCAACTACCTGGTCTATTTCCGTCTGGATGACAATCATTCTCCGGACGAATGGAATGCCAACCCTCCTTATGACCCTTATTTCTGGGGAATTTCTATTTTCCCGGCACAAAAGGATTTCGATTACAGCGTTGTTAAAAAATTCAGAGAAACTCCTTTTGAACCCGTGGTTAGCATTACCCGTGTGGGCGACTATGCTTACAAAGAATCCTGGTTGAAAGTCAAGGAGAAATCTAAAATTCGCATTCATGCATTAGGAGAGGGTCGCGACGGGGAGATGTTTGATTACGGCTGGATCACCAATGCGGAAAACGGTGAGGTTGTCTGGAAAATGCGGTTTGATGATACCGACCACGCCGGTGGGGCATCAAAAAATCGCGTTTACGACGGTGTAATCGAATTACCAGCCGGAGAATATATTATTCATTATCAGACGGATGATTCGCATTCGTACGAAGACTGGAACTCCACACCACCGGACGACCCGGAAGACTGGGGTATCACCATTTACCCGCTGGGCAAGGATAAAC
>CAZJNP010000498.1:0-2881 GCA_964547355.1 uncultured Calditrichaceae bacterium | reverse complement strand
ACTCCATACTCATCATAATCAAGCCAAGGTTTTATGGCATATGATTCCTATCTTTCAGAAATTGATCCAATGCAGATGTGATTTCTCCCTGAGTAAAATAAAGTTCAACACCCATCTCTTTAAGTTGGGCCCTGCCGTTCTTTCCGATCTTTGCAGCGATAATAACCTTACAGTCATCAATTAAATGATAAACATCCAATGTTTTATTATGCTGAAGCGTGTTTTCGTACGGATTTTCCCGCCACTCGATAAACCGGAAGTGCCCGCTGTCATCGAGTGCATAAATGGCAAATCCCTTACTGCGTCCGAGCATTCCGGGAAAAATGGTTTTCTGATCGTTGGTTGGAATCGAAATTTTCATAATTCCCACCCGTTAATTTCTAAATCCATTTGCATGTTCAGAAGAATGATAGACCTATGCTAAGCTACGCCCGGAGGCAATTCACCGAATTTTTCTTTGACTCTATGTTTGAGCTCTTCAGGCATGGCAATGGGTTTACCGTTCAAATCTGTTACCACCCAAGTAACCTCGGCAATAGCGGCAAGTTTATCTGAATCCTTTTTAATAACCTTCTGGATAAAAGTGGTGGAGCTTTTGCCACTTTTCTTCCATTCGACTGATACTTTTAATTTTTCTCCTGCATATACCGGTTTTTTGTAGTCGATCTGGATTCGGACGATTGGAAGTAAAAACCCTGAGTTCATTAAAGAGCTTAGAGTTAAATCCAGATATTCCAAAAATTCTACCCTTGCGGCTTCAAAATAATTTAAAAATGCTGCGTTATTTACGTGTCCGTAAAGGTCGCATTCATAGGTACGGGCTGTTAATTCTGTTTCAAAATAGATCATTTTTTCCTCGTTATCAAACGCAAACTTTTAACGCTTTTTTTAGCATTCTTATTTTCAGTTCCATATCGCTTTTGTGTGGTTCTCCGTCGGTGTGTAAATAGCCATCCTTCTTACTGCGTTTTATGGTAACCTCTTCGACGGGATAGGAGTGGTAAAAAGACGTGCGATCAATTTTACCGGTGAAAAGGTAATGCAGCTTTGCAATTCCTGTAAAAAAAGGAATTTTGTCGATTACGCATAGTTCAAATTGACCGTCGTCCGGACGGGCATGTGGCGCGATGGTGGCACCGTTTCCGTATTGCGACGTATTGGCCACGGTGATGAGAAGAGGCCGGGTAATAAGTTGACGATCGTTAAAGATCAATTCGAATTGCTCATAGTCGTATCGAAAATATTCACGAAAACCGATGTAAAAGTATGGGAGCGGTCCCCTGATGCCAAAATTCTGAAACATGGCACCGATTTGGGCGTCAAAACCTACACCTGCTACGCCAAAAAAATAGAATTTTCCAATTTGCCCCACATCGTTTATTTTGATTTCGGGATTCAACAGACGCTTTATGGCGGCAACCGGTTTTAGCGGAATCCCCATTGAGCGGGCAAAACCGTTGCCCGAGCCCATAGGAATCAACCCCAGGGCGGTGTTTGTATGCACCAATCCGGAGGCGACTTCGTTCATGGTGCCATCGCCGCCCACGGCCACAGCAATATGTGCGCCCTTTTGCACTGCTTGTTTAGCCAGCTCGTGGGCATGCCAGGCGTATTCTGTATAATGGACTTCCACCCGGGATTCTTTTCCGGCCGAAAGAATGTGATGAATCAGCTTTTCCAGGTCCCCTTTGTGATGACGGACGCCGGAGATTGGATTGATAATCACATAATAGTACATGGTCTTCCCGGTTAAATTTAAGAATCGTTAATTTAAGAAGGAAAAAGGATACAATGCAAAAATAGGCAGCCATCTGACTGCCTATTTATGAAAAAAGGTGATTATTTCAGTTTGAATCGGAATGGAATATTCATTTTAACCCGCACGAACTTATCGCGCTGTTTGGCCGGCTTAAAAGTACACTTCCGGGCAGCCGCCAATGCAGCCGCATCCAGCATGGGGATGGATTTCAATATCCTGGCATCCTCCACCTTACCGGTCTTTCCGATTGTGACCGTCACTACCACCGTACCTTCGATTCCAGCCTTGCGCGCCAAATCGGGATACACCGGTTTTTCTTTGCGGATAATCACCGGTTTTTCCGATACCGCAAAGAACTCGAAGACTTCCTCTTCCTCAGGGGGCGGAGGCGGCGGCAGTTCATTCAACGGCTCAAGTGTTACCTCGGTCTCTTCGATAGTTACTTCATCGGAGATATCTTCGTCGTCCGTCTCAACGGGAATAGAAGGACGGGACGGCGGAGGCGGCTTTTGCAGCTGCTGAGTCTGCGGAATTTCGATGGTTTCGATCGTAATATCCGGTCTTTCCGGAAGTTTCACAGTACTTTCAAAGGTTTTAAACGAATAAAAAACACCAATCATAATCAACAAAGAAATGATTATGCCGGTTTCTAATGCTTTACGATACTTCAGCCTTAAATCGGCTTCGGGTTTTTTTGCCAGTGCTTTCATCAGAACTCACCTCCCGGCACACTCATATAGTGTACCTTTAATGCATTTCCTTTTCGGAGTTCCTGATGAATATCGTTGACAAACCCCATATCATCCGTTTTATCGATTTTCAATGCAATTTGAATTTGTGGATCCATCACCAACTTCTGATATACGACCTGTCTTAAATCGGATAATTTTTTTAGGCGTATATCGTCACATACTACCTTGTTGTTTCTGTCTGCCCAAACGGTAACCACATGGCGCTTTGAACCGGGTATTTTCTGAATTTTTTCAGCTGCTGGCAACTGAACTTTCAATCCGGAATACTGACGAATTACAGTAGCAACCATGAAAAAAATCAGCATCAGAAACACAATATCCTGCCTGGATGCTGTTGGTACGGTTTCTTCATTCCATATATTTGTCTCAT
>CAZJNP010000497.1:0-2894 GCA_964547355.1 uncultured Calditrichaceae bacterium | reverse complement strand
ATTCTTACGTCATTGGCGACCGGGAAACAGACATTCAATTAGCCCAAAACATTGGTGCAAAAGCGATTTTTCTTAATCCCAAACCGCACCCGGAAGCAGCGCTCAGCACAACCGATTGGCATGAAATTTATCTCTTTTTGAAGCAAGGCAGCCGCAAAGCGGTTGTAACCCGTCAAACTGCCGAGACAAGGATAGATATCGAAATTAATTTGGACGGCCGGGGACAAGGGCAAATTTCAACTGGCATCGGATTTTTTGATCACATGCTCGAGCAGTTCGCCAAACACAGCGGCTGCGATCTAATTCTATCGGTTCAAGGCGATTTGCATGTAGATGAACACCACACTGTGGAAGACGTCGCCTTAACGCTTGGAACGGCGGTATCCCGTGCCCTGGGAAGCAAAAAAGGCATTTCCCGTTACGGTTTCTTGCTTCCCATGGACGACGCCATCGCTCAGGTGGCTATTGATTTTTCCGGTCGTAGTTATTTGATTTGGGAAACCGAATTCAAACGGGAAACCATCGGAGCTTTGCCTACCGAGTTGTTCGAACATTTTTTTTACTCCTTTTGCACATCCTCGGGATGCAATCTTTACATCAAGGCGGAAGGGAAAAACGAGCACCACAAAATTGAAGCGATTTTTAAGGGCTTTGCCCGCGCCTTTAAACAGGCGGTATCCGCTGACGGTAGAAGCGCTGCCATTCCAAGCACAAAGGGGGTGCTATGAAAGTGGTCATCATTAAATACAATGCCGGAAATATTTTTTCCGTGCAACTGGCCTTGCAAAGGCTGGGCGTCGAACCGATTGTAAGCAACGAACCCGAGACGATCGAAACAGCCGATTATGTTATTTTTCCGGGAGTGGGCGCCGCCAGGGCGGCCATGCAGGATTTGCAAACATCCGGCCTGGCCGATCTGATTCCCCGGCTTCGGCAACCATTTTTAGGAATTTGCCTGGGCTTACAACTGCTCTGCCACTACAGCAGTGAAAATAACACCAAAGGATTATCCGTTTTCGATCTGGACGTTCGTTTGTTTCCGCCCCGGAACAAAGTGCCGCACATGGGCTGGAACACGATTACGGAACTAAAAACCCCGCTTTTCAAGAACGTCAAAAATAATAGCTATGTCTATTTTGTACACAGCTATTACGCGCCGCCGTTGTATGGCGCAACGATTGCCATGGGCAATTATATCGTTCCCTTCAGCGCAGCATTACAAAAAGACAATTTTTTTGCGGTTCAATTCCACCCGGAAAAAAGCGGCCGTGTGGGAGAAACTATTTTAAGGAATTTTTTATCATTATGATTGAAATCATCCCGGCCATGGACATAATCAACGGCCAATGCGTCCGTCTTACTCAAGGCGATTTTAGCACAAAAACCGTTTACGCACAGAATCCGTTGGAAGTGGCTTTAAAATTCGAACAGGCCGGTTTTAAGCGCCTACACCTGGTTGATCTGGACGGAGCGCGCAGCGGAAAACCGGTGAATTTGCACATCTTACGCGCCATCGCCGAGCAAACCTCGTTGGTTATCGATTACGGCGGCGGCATTAAAAGCAACCAGGCCATCCGCATGGCTTTTGACAGCGGAGCGCAAATGATTACTGCCGGCAGCGTTGCGGTAAAAGATCCTGAGCTGGTTTTTCAATGGCTGCACCGTTACGGCCCGGAGCGGATTATTTTAGGAGCGGATGTGTTCGGAAAACACATAGCGGTTTCGGGCTGGCAGGAAATTACTTCCATCGAGTGGGCCGATTTTTTGGCCCAATACCGTCAAACCGGTATTTACAAACTCATCTGCACCGATATCGCCAAAGACGGCAAATTAACCGGGCCTTCTGTCTCATTATATAAGGAAATCAAAAAACGCTTTCCCGAATACCAGTTGATCGCAAGCGGCGGTGTGCATTCGGCCCAGGATATCCATACGCTAAATGATGCAGGAATCGACGGCGTGATCATTGGCAAAGCGCTTTATGAAGGTAAAATAAAACTCAAGGAACTGGAAAAATTTTTATGCTAAGCAAACGAATCATTCCCTGTCTGGATATCAAAGACGGCCAAACCGTGAAAGGCGTTCAATTTGTCAATCTCCGCGAAGCGGGCGACCCGGTTAAACTGGGAAAATATTACGCTGAACAGGGCGCGGACGAACTCGTTTTTCTGGACATCACCGCCACCGTCGAGGAACGCTCTACTTTTCTTCAACTGGTGCGCCGTATTGCCGCGGAGATCAACATCCCTTTTACCGTGGGCGGAGGAATCCGTAGTGTGGATGATGTAGCCAGATTGTTGGAAGCCGGCGCAGATAAAATCAGCATTAATTCTGCTGCCGTCCAGAATCCCGAATTAATCGACCAACTGGCAAAACGCTTTGGCAGTCAATGCATCGTGCTGGCCATAGACGCCAACAAAGAAAACGATGAATGGTTTGTGTACACACACGGCGGACGCACGCGAACGGAAAAACGCGTGATCTCCTGGGCGCAGGAAGCCGCGTTAAGAGGAGCGGGAGAAATCCTGCTCACTTCCATGAACAACGACGGCGCTAAAAACGGATTTGCCATTGATATAACCTATCAAGTTTCGGAATCTCTGTCGATTCCGGTGATTGCTTCGGGAGGCGCAGGCAGTAAAGAAGATTTTGTCCAGGTCTTTCAAGAAGGTAAAGCCGACGCCGCTCTTGCGGCAAGTATTTTCCATTTTAACGAAATAAAAATTCCGGATCTGAAACGTTATCTCAAGCAACATAACATAGAAGTGCGCATATGAAACTAAATTTTGAAAAACTCAACGGGCTGATTCCCGTTATCGTACAGGACGCTTCTACACAAAAAGTTCTGATGCTTGGCTTTATGAATCAGAAGGCCTACGAAAAAACACTCAGCG
>CAZJNP010000496.1:0-2911 GCA_964547355.1 uncultured Calditrichaceae bacterium | reverse complement strand
AGATCATTCTGGAAAAAAATAAACGTAAATTAATGTACCCGCCCACGGAAAAGATCGGTACAATTGTGGTGGATAATTTCCCCACACTCGGTTTACTAACAGCCATGAGATTTTTGGAATGGGCACAGCAGCACGAAGGTTGGACGATTTCTCTACCCACTGGCAAAACCCCGGAACATTTCATTAAATGGGTTTCTTACCTGCTGGATAACTGGACGGAGAAAAATGCACGGAAACTAATGGAAGAATATGGAGTGGACCCTGCCCATAAACCTGATATGCGCAGCTTTCATTTTATCCAGATCGATGAATTCTACCCCATTAATTCTTACCAGCATAACAGCTTTTATTACTATGTGAATAAATTTTACATCAAGGGATTTGGACTGGATACCCGCAAGGCATTACTGATCAATCCCAATGAAATCGGCATTGAACCGCCTTATACCCTGGACGAAGTCTGGCCAAATCATATTGTGGATCTTTCCCTGCGCACCCGATATCCCAAAAACGCAGTTGAAGAGCGGCAAAAGCGTGTTTTGGACGCGGTGGACCAGTTTTGCACCGAATACGAAACAAAAATTCGTTCCCTGGGTGGCATCGGATTTTTCCTTGGCGGAATCGGTCCGGACGGCCACATCGGCTTTAACGTACGCGGTTCCGATCACTATTCCACCACCCGTTTAACGCCTACCAATTATGAAACGCAGGCCGCGGCAGCCACCGATCTGGGCGGCATCGAGATTTCACGCAACCGACTGGTGATTACCATCGGATTACAAACCATCGTTTACAATCCGGAAACTACGGCCATTATCATTGCCGCTGGAGAGGCTAAGGCCAAGGTAATCAAAGCCGCCATTCAATCGGAAAAGAGCAACCAGGTTCCGGCCTCAGTGTTACAGGATTTACCCAATGCCCGTTTTATCATCACCCAAGGCGCGGCAAAACTGCTCAACGAACGACGCTATCTGTATGTTAAGGAAACCGACCCTCTCTCCAGCGAGGATAAATTCCAGATTGTTACCGACCTGGCGCTGGAAAAAAAGAAAAGATTGATTGAACTAACCAAAAGCGATTTTCGGTCCATTCGATCCAGTAAACTCCTGTTGGAGCGGGAAGGCGATAACTGGAAAAATCTGTTGGAAGAAGTGGAACAGGAATATATCTACCGCATAACCCGGACATTAAAGATTCCGAAGAACACCGTCTTTCTGCACACAGCGCCGCACCATGACGACATCATGCTGGGCTACCTGCCCTATCTGGTGCGCCTGATGCGCGAAGGTTCCAATAAGCACTATTTCAATTACCTGACCAGCGGTTTCACGGCGGTAACCAATAAGTACATGCTACAGCAACTGGAAAATGCCGAACGTTTTCTGAAGCGGCCGGAATTCCAGCGTCTGCTCAATGAGAATTACTTCGATCCGCACAATGTCGCTTTTCGTAATCGGGATATTTTCCAGTATCTGGATGGCGTCGCGGCTAACAGCCAGGAGGACATGGACGAAGGATCTGCCCGACGCTTACTTCGCAATTTCGTAGAAATTTTTGAAGAAGATTCTTTTGAAAACCTGAAAAACCGCATTGACGAATTAAAAAATTATTTTGAAACCCAGTATGCAGGCAAAAAAGACCTGACCTATATTCAGCAACTTAAGGGTATGACACGCGAATGGGAGGCCGATATCCTGTGGGGATATTTCGGCTTTACCTGCGAATCCGTCATCCACTCGCGGCTAGGTTTTTACAAAGGCGATATTTTTACCGAAGAGCCGACCATCGACCGCGATGTTAAACCAGTACTTGAAACCATCCGGCGCACCAAACCGGATGTGATCACCGTAGCGTTCGACCCGGAAGGCAGCGGACCGGATACGCACTACAAAGTTTTGCAGGCGGTCTCTACCGCTCTTCAGCTCTACCAGAAAGAAACCGGCCGCAATGATATTCAGGTGTGGGGTTACCGTAATGTGTGGTACCGTTTCCATCCCAGCGAAGCCAACCATTTTATCCCGGTAACCCACAATACCAGAGCCATCCTGGAACATGCCTTTACGAACGCTTTCGGATCGCAGCGGGAAGCTTCTTTTCCGAGCTACGAATACGATGGGCCTTTCTCAGGTCTGGCGCAAAAAATACAGGTAAACCAATATCAAATGATGAAATGCCTGCTGGGCCGCGACTTTTTCTATCAAAATCCGGATTCGAGGATTCGCTCTACGCGCGGCTTTGTTTTTCTGAAAATCATGAATCTGGATGAATTCTATGAACGTTCCATACAACTAAGAAAAACCACAGAAAATATTTAAAAGGAGGCCGGAAGTGAAATCCTATCGTAAAGAACTCTGGTTTAACACTCCCCATCGCAGGGATTATATCAACATCACTGCCGAGGTGGAACAATGTGTGAGAGAATCCGGCGTTAAAGAAGGATTATGTCTGGTGAACGCCATGCACATCACGGCCAGCGTTTATATCAATGATGCAGAAAGCGGACTCATTCAGGATTACGATGATTGGCTGGAACAACTGGCCCCCCATGAACCGATTTCCCGCTATCGGCACAACCGCACCGGCGAGGATAACGGTGACGCCCACCTCAAACGGCAGATCATGGGCCGTGAAGTGGTGGTCGCTATTACAGAAGGGCGGCTGGATTTTGGTCCCTGGGAACAAATCTACTACGGTGAATTTGACGGGCGGCGCAGAAAACGCGTGCTGGTTAAAATTATCGGAGAATGATTATAGTGCAGAAAGTCACAAGCTCTGATAAAAATTGTGGGCATGAAACAGGCTGCCCTTAAAAAAAGCCACCATGGAACAGAGACATCTGCTCAAGAAAAAATGCAGAAAAAAGGGGCTGTCCCAAAAGGGGGCGGCCTTTTTTTATACTATTTTGCCCTCA